>JAISJA010000071.1 GCA_031261765.1 Coriobacteriales bacterium
AACGAATACGTGGCAGTTGTCGCGTGCGACATGGTGTTCCCAAGCGCCCCGCTCCTTACTGCCGAATGTGAGAAGCTCGTGCGCAGTGGCGCCGACGTCGCGGTTCCCGTGACCACGCACGGCTATGAGCCTTTCCACGCGGTATACCGTCGCGAGAGCTGTCTGCCCGTCATACATGAATGCCTTGAGGCGGGGGAGACGCGCGCCACAATGTGGTACGACAGGGTCAAGATAGTCGAGTTCGACCATGATATGACACTTAAGGCAGATCCGCGCGGAGGCGCGTTCGTTAACGTTAACACGCCAGACGAGCTACATGATATGGAGCATCGTCTGCTTAGCGGTGAGATAACAGAGCTACAGTAAAGATAATTGCTCGACAATAGATACATCACATGGGGAGGCAGATATAGCATATGACGACTAACGTACTAGCGGGACAAAGCGTCAAATTCTGGTGGACGGCGACACGTCCAACGGCGCTTGTGCAATCGCTTTCGCCGTATATACTTGGCGCGGTCATGGCCATGAGCTCACTAGCATATACACATGCTAGCCTTAACGCATGGATAACCGGAGTCATAATGGCCGTCGTGGGGTTCGCTGGCGTCGCACTGGCACATAGCGGACTGAACCTGTTTGACGACTATTTCGACTCGCGCGTTGGCGCGGTCAAGGCCCGTAAGGAAATGGAAAACGGCGGTATGCGCGCGCGCATGGGCAAATGCACGTACCTTGACACCACTAACGTCACGTTGTCCGACACAAAGCGCATAGCCACGTTGTTCGTCGTTTTCGCTTGCGTTCTTGGAGCGGCCATACTCGTGTTCCGCGGATGGCCCATACTCATATTCGCCGCTATAGCGTTCGTGCTTGGCATAGCGTATGCCGGACCACCGCTACGTCTGTCGTATCACGGACTCGGAGAGCTCGTGGTAGGCTTCATCTTTGGCCCGCTTGTCGTATGCGCCGCGTATTTCGTAACTGCCGGTACGCTTACCATGCAGGCCGTATATGTATCTATAGTCGCGGGTTTGCTTGTCGCGAACATACTTAACGCGCACGCCGTAATGGACTACGGCCCGGACAGCGCCGCCAACCGCAAGACGTTCTCTATCTTGTTGGGCAGCGAGCACAGGGGTTTCATCGCGTGTGTGGTCATGGTCATAGCGTCATACGTTGTCGTTGCGCTTGGCATAGCGCTTGGTGTTTTACCTATAGCGTCCGCAATAGTCATAGTAACGCTGCCAATGGCCGTTACGTTCGTGCATTCGCTTAGGCGCTACGTAGATGACAAATCCGCGGGCCGCGAGGGCGCCGAGTTCGTACCAAAGGCCTGGATGGGCCCGTTTGGCGCGTGGCCGCGCGTGCAGGCATCGGGCATAGCGTGGTTCATGGAACGCTGGCTTTTAGCGCGCAACCTCACCATGATGATGACCATCCTTTTGGCTATCGCCAGCCTTACTCCTTGGTACGTGGTTTGGTGACGCCGGAAACGTCAACGCGGGAGGCCTGCGTTCATATGGACCTTGCCGATAAGACATGCCGTGAGTTCACAGACGAGCTTGCGTCGCGCCTGCCGGTGCCAAGTGGTGGCGGCACAAGTTCGCTTGTTGGCGCGTTGGGTATAGCGCTTGGCAATATGGTTGGCTCACTTACATCAAATAATCCAAAATACGCGGACGTTAAAGACGACATGGACGCGCTTAACAAGAGAGCCCGTGACATATGGACCTCATTGCTTGATCTTGTAGAGGCGGACGCGGACGCGGTTGCTCCGCTTTCGCGTGCGTATGGCATGCCATATGAAACAGACGATGAAGCGGCCGATAAGGCGCGCGTTATGGAAGAGTGCCTTAAAGCATGTTGTGCGGTTCCATTGCAGACAATGGAACTTTGTTGCGAAGCTATTGAGCTACATGAACAATATGCTAGCATGGGTGCCGCGATTGCCATATCTGACGTTGGTTGTGGCGTGGCTGCGTGCAAGTCTGCTTTGCAGGCCGCGTCGCTTAACGTTGCGATAAACACGAAATACATGCAAGACAGGACATATGCCATGGACGCGGACGAGCACGCCGCGGCTATGTTGGCTAAATACGTCCCGCGCGCGGACGCCGTCTTCAGTGACATAGCAGCCAGGTTAAAATGAAGTCCATACGTCATTCTGGTACCCTACTACGTCATTCCGGGCTTGACCCGGAATCCACGGCATCAACTTGCATATGGTATAGCACATCCAATGGCAATACGTGCGATAAGGAAGAAGCAGCATGGCACGATTGCTAAAAGGCGCGGACGTCGCGTCCGCGATTGACTCTAAGACGAAGGTAACGGCGGACGAACTCGCGAAAACAGGTATTACGCCCACGCTCGCCATCGTGCGCGTGGGAGAGAACCCCGGCGATATGTCATATGAGCGTGGCGCGGCCAAGCGCGCAGGCGCGGTAGGCGTTGGCGTAAAGAACTTCGTGTGCGCCCCTCAAACGACCACGGGCGAACTTATCAACGTGATTAAAGATATAAACTCAGACGCGGGTATACATGGCTGTTTACTGCTGCGTCCGTTGCCCAAACACATAGACGAGGACGCGGTTCGTAACGCCTTGGACGTTGCGAAGGACGTGGACTGCGCGTGTGATTTGTCGCTGGCCGGAGTTTTCGCCTCAAGCGACGGGGCTTTTGCAAACGGGTGCGGATATGCGCCCTGCACGGCGCAGGCGTGCATGGAGATACTGGACTACTACGGCGTGGAGCTCGCGGGCAAAAACGCCGTCGTTGTGGGGCGCTCACTTGTGGTTGGCAAGCCGGTTGCTATGATGCTATTAGCCAAGCAAGCTAGTGTAACGATATGTCATTCTCATACGCGGGGTTTGCCGGCTATATGCAAGGGCGCTGACGTCGTTGTGGCTTGCATTGGTAAAGCGCTGTTCTTGGGGCGCGAGTATTTCCGTGACGCTCCGCGCGATGCGGCGGCATATAAGGGACGTGGCAGGAATGACACGCCACGCGAAGGACAGGTGGTAATAGACGTTGGCGTGAATATGACCGCGGGCGGAAAGCTTGTTGGTGACGTGGACTTTGGTGAGGCAGAGAAACTCGTGTCTGCCATAACCCCTGTGCCCGGAGGCGTCGGCGCGGTTACGACAAGCGTGCTTATGCAACACGTCGTGGACGCGGCGAAGAAAGCAAGCAACGTTTAGCCAAGGCCGCTATGCACACGACATAACGTATAATCTATATATGAGCGAACTATCATACTACATGAAATGGTATTTCCAATGCCGTTTTCTTGGCAAGAGGAAACCGCTGCAATCCGTCGTTTTCATAACTGACAGGTGCAACCTTAACTGTAAACACTGTAACGTCGTGAAAGATGGTCCGGACTGCGTTACGAAGACGCTTGACGAAGTGCGCGCTGACTTACGACATTGCTACGACGCCGGAAGCCGCATAGTCGACTTCGAAGGCGGGGAGCCGCACCTGTGGCGTGACGCGTCAGACGAGGCCAAGGCGGTAAACGGTGGAAAGCCGGCCGACATAAACACGCTTATCGATATGGCGCGCGACATGGGTTTCTTCTCAACGACCGTAACTACTAACGCGCAAATGCCTATAATCGCGAAAAGCGACCTTATATGGGTGTCCATAGACGGCCTGCGCGAAGAGCATGACTTCCAACGTGGCGAAGGCGCGTTTGACAAGGCCATGGCGAACATAGACGCGTGCGACCATCCTAACCTTAACGTGAATATGGTGGTTACTAGCCATAATTGGCAAGATTTCGAGAAGGTCGCGAAGCTTGTTAAAGACCACCCAAAGCTGCATAGGTTCTCGTTCTCTTTCTATGTGCCATATGAGTCACGCGACCTGCTGCCAACGCGCGAGCAACGTAGCGCTACCATAGACACGGCGCTTAGGCTTAAAGCCGAGGGCTATCCGATAATGAACTCAAAGGCAGCGCTGAAGCTTCTGCGCGACCCGCAGAACTACATACATAAACGCCAGTGCTGGATATCTAATTTCACTACAAGCGACGGCAACTGGCTTGCTACCTGTCCCGGTGAAGCCGCTGGAGTATGCGACGATTGCGGTTTTGGCATGGGCGCCGAGATGACACTTCTGTGGAACCTGCATCCGAGTATGGTGAAAGCGGGACTTACCCTAAGAGGGGTGTAAGGTGCTGGATGGAAAGAGGGTGTTTATTTAGAACATGGGGCCCCGGCTCACACTCCTGCTGAGCAAAGAACGCTCGAGCATACGTGTTCGCACCCCATAACCCAAATAAACCGCTCTTTCCATCCATAATAAAGAGCGTATTCCTCTTATGTGTAAGTTGAAAATATAAGGTTTAAAAAGTAACAG
>JAISJA010000082.1 GCA_031261765.1 Coriobacteriales bacterium
AATCCCATGAAGGGCGAGAACATATGCCCAAGCGTGGCAGCCAACACGGCAAGTATGGCGGGTATGTCATGCATGAACCCTGTGTGCTGCCCAATGACGCCAAGCGCTATGACCATGAAAAGCGACGCTAACACGCCTTTAAGGCAATCGCCAGCGAACACGACGGCGCCGGCTTTCTTGCCAAGCACGCGTATGGCGTTAGTAGTACCGGTGTTGCCGGAACCATGCTCGCGTATGTCTATGCCGCGTGTTACCTCGCCAACTATAAGCGCGCACGGTATAGCGCCAAGCAGGTACGCGACTATCAGGAACAGCACGACCGTTATGTAATACATTGCTATGCCCATATGCTATTATGCTCGCGTTTGCGCCTCGCAAAACCCAAGACCGTGGATTCCGGGTCAAGCCCGGAATGACGTAACGGGATTCCGGAATGACGTAACGATGCGTCTGGGTTATGTGTCGCTAAACGCGCATTAGTCCTTCCTCTTGAAATGCAACATGACCGGGGTCCCGTCCAGGTTAAACGCGGAGCGCAGACGGCCCTCCAGGTATCGTTCGTAATTATCGTCAACAAGCGCCGGGTGGTTCGCGAAGAACGTGAAGTGTGGCGGACAAGTACCCGTTTGCGTAACGTAGTTAATGCGCAGGCGTTGCTTTCCCTTTGTTATCGTATGCCCGAAATCGCGTATCTCGGTCAGCAGCGTATTAAGGCGCGCGGTGGATATAGAGGAAGCATAATGCTCGTATGCTATATTGATAGCATCCCATATACGGTGCACGGAACGCCCGGTCAGCGCCGATATGGATATGGACTGCGCATAGCTGACGAACACGAGCCTGTCCTCTATCTGGTCGCGTACGTTGTCGCGTTCCTCCGGCGTGTCCAATAAATCCCATTTGTTAAGCAGTACCACCAACGCACACCCCGCGTCGCGTGACATGGCGGCGACGCGCTGGTCCTGGTCGGTCAGCCCAACGGTGGAGTCTATGACAAGCAGGGCGACGTCCGCGCGGTCTATGGCGCGCATCGCGCGCACAAGGCCATAGTACTCAACGCTTTCCTCAACCTTAGAGCGTTTACGCAGCCCGGCGGTGTCCACGAAGCGGTACATGACGTCATCGTGTTCCACAAGCGCGTCAACGGCGTCGCGCGTAGTGCCGGCCACGTCGCTTACTATAGAGCGTTCGTATCCGGCAAGTTTGTTGATAAGCGACGACTTGCCGGCGTTAGGCCTGCCTATTATGGCCACGTTTATCGCGTCTATCATGTCGTCTTCGGCGTTGTCGGGCTCCGGCAGAAGCGAGACGAGCTTATCTAAGATGTCTCCCGTACCGTGCCCGTGTATGCTGGAGACAGGCCATGGGTCGCCAAGCCCAAGCGAATAGAAGTCCCAGACGCCATCTTCTTTGGACGGGTCGTCAAGCTTGTTAACGGCCAGCAGCACCGGCTGTCGACTGCGCTTAAGTAGCCTGGCCAGCTCTATGTCGTCCGGCGTTACGCCTACCGTGCCGTCGGTAAGGAATATCACGGCATCAGACTCTTGTGTTGCCATGATAGCTTGCTCGCGTATGGGTGTTTGGAACGGGTCGGACGCGCCGTTTGCTATACGCATGGCGTCAAGTTCTATTCCGCCCGTGTCCACAAGCGTGAAACGCACTCCGTTCCACTCGGCCTCGTGATACGAGCGGTCGCGGGTGACCCCGCTTTGCTCATGCACTATGGCGTCGTGTACCTGTGCCACACGGTTCACGAACGTTGATTTGCCCACGTTTGGGCGTCCTACCACTGCTACGATTGGAAGTGTCATGTCCTAATTATAACGCGAATGCGGTTATCCACACTATCGTTATCTACGTTATTGCTTTGAAGCCTTGCGCTTTTGGCTATGCAGATACCACGTGAAGAACAACATGTTGACCACCGTGACTCCCGCCATAGCAAGGTACATGCCGCGGTATCCCAAAAACGGTATAAGGAAGCCTATGATTATCGGCCCTCCACTGTATCCTATGTCCGAGAAAAGATAGTACGTCGTGTTTGCGACGCCGCTGCGCTCCGGCGGGGTTATACGCGTTACCTCAGCAAGCGTGGCGGCCTGCGTAGTGCCAACGCCAAGGCCTATTATGATCGCGGAGACTATAAGCATGACCGGGTTGGACATTTGCGAGAACACGACGAAGCCTACGGTCAACACGGCCAAGGCCAGGTATATTATGAGCTTTCCGCCGTGTTTGTCAAAGAACTTACCTACGAACGGCCTGGACACGAACACCGTTAGGGCGTAGACGATGAAGAACACGCTGGAGAACTGCACGAGGTTTATCTCTTGGACGAACAACGCCAAAAACGATATTATGGCACCGAAGCACACGTACATTATGAGGGCTATGGTGGACGCCGGCGCGGCCGGCGGTTCTATTATGTTCTTTATGTGGAAGCCACGGAGATTGCGCTTCTCCTCCTGGCTTATGTGGCGTGGTTTCAGTTTGAGTCCCATGGCGAAGAACAAAGACACTAGCATGATAGCGATGCTTATAACGAATATGATATTGTAATCGTTCGCACCTGACAACAGCATGCCAATGAACGGCCCCAGGCCCGTGGCAAACGTGGGCCCAAGGCTGTAGTATCCCATGCCCTCGCCTGCCCGCTCATGCGGTATGGCGGACGCGGCTATGGTCGGCGCCGCGGACGTTATGACCCCAAAGCCGAAACCGTGGGTAAGCCGTACGATTATGAGAAGCTGTATGTTGAAGCTGACGAGATAAGCGGCGGACGACACCAGCGCTATGACGACCCCCACTATGAGCGTACGCTTGTATCCCCAAAAACCCATCATCATGGCCGTGAAGGCGCGCGATAATATGGCGCCGATTATGAACATGCTGGCTATTACGCCGGCAAGGCCGGTATCGGTGTGCAAGTTGCCAACCGCGAACTTGGATATAACGGTCATTACAAGATAGAAGCTGAACGCGTTGCCAAGTTGCGCCAGGCAAGCGAACACGAAGTTCTTTGTCCACAGCGGCCGCTTCGCGCCATTTGGCGCGTTGTCAGATAAGCCTGCAGACGCAAGTTCCCCAGGTTCCACTTCCTCCATTTAACGCGATCCTATTCCCTTATAGCCTTTAATATTTCGCGAGCGGTCTTCCCGTCAAGCGTAAGACCGTCTTCGTTGAACATAGCGGGCGGCAACGCGAAGACCGCATCCTTAGCGATTTCGCCTGCGCATATTGCCGCGCGTACCTGTTTAACTATATCACTTGCCACAAGAAGGCCGGCTACGCTAACGTTGCCGCCAAAGAAGTCATTGCGTATGGCGCACACCTGCTTACCGCAAAGCGCACGTAGCACCGGCGCCATGAGTTCGCCGGTGATTATGACCGACGCGTCGCTGAACGCGGCCGCGTGATTGCCTGGGTAGTCGTCTATGAACGAGCGCACCATGCCTATGCCGTTCTCGTATTGTGGATACGTGCCATAATAGCCCGCTGGCGGTATATGGTCTATGGGGCCTTGTGGATACGCGCCCAAGAAGAACTCGTCTGCCAGGTATATATGGTCCACGCCGCGTTCGCCCTTGAAGGCCTCGACCTGGTTTATTACGGCAAGGCAGGATTCCGGCGTGTCATATGAGCCCTGCACGCTGGCGTATCTTGTGTATCCGTATGGTACTATGCCGCAGCTTAATATGCCCGGCTCATCGCAAACCCACGACAGAGTGGCGTCCAGCTCTGCCCCGTCGTTAACGCCGGGCATGAGCACTATCTGAGTATGCACTTCTATATCAGATTCTAGAAGACGTTTAAGCACGTACGTTCCACGTTCCTGGTTGCGCCCCATCATGCGCTCTCGTATTTTTGGCCCAACGGCGTGAAGCGACACGTGCAACGGGGTCAGGCGCTGGGCTATTATACGGTCCAGCTCGTCGTCCGTTATGTTCGTAAGGGTAATGAAGTTCCCTTGCAGAAACGACAGACGGAAGTCGTCGTCTTTTATATACAGAGAACGGCGCATGCCTTTTGGCATCATGTCTACGAAGCAGAATATACATTTGTTTTTGCACTTATGTATGCCGTCAAAAAGCGGTCCGTCGTATTCGTCAAAGTCGCTCGCGCCAAGCTCGCCGTCGCTTATCCACATGGCGTCTAAGACGTCATGCAACGTGCTACCGTCATATTCCGGCAAATTGCTATCATGTGTTTTTGCTGTCATACTAGCTTATCCATGTATTCGCATACCGCGTCTATTTGCGCCTCTGGCGTAGAAGCCCCGGCGGTCACGCCCACCGTGTCGCTTTCATTGAACCATTCAGGGTTTATCTCGCCGGGCACCTCTATATGCCACGTGCGGGAGCATATGCCCTTGCATATCTCGTATAGCCGTCTAGTGTTGGCAGAATTGCGGCCGCCGACCACTAACATGGCGTCCACGCCAGCTGCCAGTTTTGCCGCGGCCTGTTGGCGCTGCCGCGTCGCGAAGCATATCGTGTCTACGACGTATGGTTGTATGCCGCGGGCCTGAAGCTCGCTTACTATGGCGTTAAGGGCCTCCGGCGCCTGCGTGGTCTGCACGACTATGCCCACCTTATCGCTTGGTATGTCGCGCGGCAGGTCGTCCGGCTTCTGCACGACGCATGTGTCGCCCGCCGCGTACGCCCTTAGGCCCTCTACCTCGGGGTGGCCCTTCTCGCCTATTATAACTACGTAATAGCCGTCGCTGCTTAGCGCCTCGGCGGCGCTCTGTGCTTTCTTCACGTGTGGGCACGTAGCGTCCACTATGGAAAACCCGGCCTGTGACGCGTCGTCTATGACTTGCGGAGCGACGCCGTGTGAACGTATGACCAACGTGGCAGGCGCCTTCACACCACGCATATCGTCAATAGCGTGCACGCCTTCGCCTTCCAGCTCTGCCACGACCTGCGGATTATGGATAAGCGGGCCCAACGTATATACCTTTGCGCCCGCGTCGCTTGCCGCGCCGGCCGCTTTGTCCACCATCTTAAGCGCGCGCTCCACGCCATAACAGGCGCCGGCGTAATCTGCCCGCAATATGTTCATGATTCCTTGCTGTCACGTTGTGCGGCATCCGTGGCGCCAGCCGTACCGTCCGTGCCCGTAGCGCCCTCGTCAAGCGTGGCGTCCGCGTCCCGTTGCGCGTCCAGCGGGCCATAGCCTGCCGGATCCGGTTTCACTTTCACGCCGTCCGGCGGATCCAGCGAATATATCGCGTCCATTATATCTTGCGCGAACAGTTTGTACTTGTCGTTTTTAGGCAGGTTGTCATAACGCGCGTCATTAAGCGACATGACCGTGCCAAATCGCACGACGACGCGCGGGAAATGCGGGAAGGTACTGCCTTTGGGTTTTATCCGCTGGGTGTTCCAAATGCGATACGGCAACACGTCTACGTTTGCCATGTGCGCTACCAGGCCAATACCCTTATGCGCTTTACCACGACGCCCGTCGCGCATGCGGGTGCCTTCTGGGAATATGCCCACGAGCTCTCCGCGCTTCAGCATCTTCACGGCGCGCTTAAGCGACTGCGCGTCTGCCGTCTTGCGCGTTATGGGGAACACGCCCATCTTTGACGCGAGGTATCCTATTACGGGTATCGCTAAGAAACCCTCCTGCGACATGAAACGTATGGGCCGTGGAGACATCGCTATAAGCGGGAATATAGGGTCAAGATATGAACGATGGTTGCCTGCCAATATAAGGCCGCGTGGCGGTTTCCCGTCTACGCCAGCGTCGCCCTCCCCGCCCTTAAGCCAACCGTCGCGCAACGCCTCTATGCCGTCGCAGCGCAGACGGAACGGTATGCCAAAAACGCCCTTCATGAGCCACTTTATGAAAGTGGCGAACGCCGGGCTGTATCGTCCGGGGCCCTCCGCGGGTGTATCGAAATAGTAGTCTTTATCGTGCATATACTGTGACCGCCTACGCCAACGTTATAGCTGCGCTTGTATAGCCTCCGTCGCTTTCTGTGTTTCCCACGCGGCGCGCTCGGCGTCTATGGTCGTCCATTCGCCGTCCTTATATAGGACCTGCCCGTCAACCATGGTAAGGCAGACGTCTGAGCCCTGCGCGGAATACACAAGGTTGTTCGCCGCGTTAGTGACGGGCTGCATCCACGGCACGTCCGTGTCCAACACGGCTATGTCTGCCCGCATACCTGCCTTTA
>JAISJA010000085.1 GCA_031261765.1 Coriobacteriales bacterium
AACAGCGCAGGTTCTTGCGCAACGCGGTATAAAGCCGTTTAGGCGCCCAGAAGGAGCTCGGCGATCTGCACGGCGTTAAGCGCCGCCCCCTTGCGCAGCTGGTCTGCCACGCACCAGAACGCAAGGCCGTTATCCAC
Organism: Coriobacteriales bacterium; assembly: GCA_031261765.1. Next base: position 138 of record JAISJA010000085.1, read on the forward strand.
GGAATAATCTTTGCGCATACGTCCCACATAAACGTCATCTGTGCCTGCCAAAAGCCCCGGCATGGGGTAGGTCTGTGTCGCCGGGTCGTCCATGACGGTAATGCCGGGCGCCGCGTTCAGCGCCGCGTATGCGCCGTCTACGCTAACGTCAGACGCGAACTCCACGTTTATGCTCTCCGCGTGGCAACGCAGTACCGGCACGCGAACACACGTCATGGCAAGCCGTAAGTCGTCTGCGTGCATTATCTTGCGCGTCTCGACGATCATCTTCCACTCCTCTTTAGTGGAACCGTCAAAACCGCCGCCGTCATATTCGTCATCCAAAAAGACGTCTATCTGCGGTATACAATTGAACGCTATCTGGTGTGAGAACTTCTCTATGGTAAGCGCGTCGCCGTCCAGGAACTGCTGCGACTGCGTATAAAGCTCGTCCATGGCCTTCGCACCGGCGCCACTGGCAGCCTGGTACGTCGACACGACCACGCGGCGCATCGGCGCCAGTTTCGCCAACGCGTTAAGCACCACGACCATTTGTATGGTCGAGCAATTGGGGTTAGCGATCACACCGTTGTGCTTAGCGGCGTCTTCGGGATTCACCTCGGGCACGACAAGCGGCACGCCTGCCTCCATGCGGAACGCCGACGAATTGTCTATCATGACAGCCCCCGCTGAAACGACGTCATCGCGATACTGCTCTGACACGCCTGCTCCTGCCGAGAAAAGCGCGATGTCGACGCCTTCGAACGCCTTGGGGCACATCTCCTCTACCGTCACGTAGCTATGGCCGTCGCTATACGTGCCGGTAGCGCCGCTGCCGTTATAGTCTATGCGTTTGCCGGCGCTACGCTTACTGGCGAGCGCTTTCACGCGGCCGGCCGGGAAGTTGCGCTGCTCCAGTACAAGGAGCATCTCGCGCCCAACGGCTCCGGTCGCACCGCAAACCGCTACGACAGGTTCTTTGTTCATAGTACGTCCTCCATATACATAACATAATTCGTAAATGCCGAGAATTAATTGTATTTCGCGCGAGAACCGACCGTAGTTGGCTCATGATCAATGAGGAAGGTTCGCAACGCGAAAGACTTTAATTCTCGGCATTTAAGCCGCCATCTGGGCTTTGTAGTCGACAATCGCCTGCCTGCAAGCGTCGTCTCCGGTGCCTATTATCTGCGTCGCCAGTATGGCGGCGTTCTTCGCGCCGTTTATAGCGACCGTAGCTACAGGCACTCCGGTTGGCATCTGCACCATGGACAAAAGCGAGTCCAACCCGCCAAGGTCGCTCGTGCGCATGGGCACGGCTATTACCGGAAGCGGCGTATAGGCCGCAACGACTCCGCCAAGGTGCGCGGCCTTGCCCGCGGCGGCGATTATAACCTTCATGCCACGGTCCGCGGCGCCACCGGCCCATTCGTGTACTTTGTCAGGGTTACGGTGCGCGCTGGCTATTATAGTCTCATGCGACACGCCCAGCGCGTCAAGCTGTTCCTCGCACGCCTTCATAGTGTCATAGTCGCTCTTGGACCCCATTATTATCCCGACAAGTGGTTCGGCCATTAGAATTCCTCTCCCGTTATCATCTCATATGCCTGTATGTATTTATCGGAGGTCGCCTTTATAACGTCTTGCGGTAGACGCGGCGGCGTGCCCGTACGGTCCCAGTTAGCGTCAAGCCAATCGCGCACGAACTGTTTGTCAAAACTGGGTTGGCTTTTGCCGGGCTCATATATGTCGGCAGGCCAGAAACGCGAAGAGTCAGGCGTGAGTACTTCGTCTGCGAGCACTATCTTGCCGTCTATACGACCGAACTCGAATTTCGTGTCGGCTATTATGATGCCCTTGGTGCTAGCATATTCACTTGCTATCGTATATATGTTTATCGTCGCGTCGCGCAGGGCTCCGGCGTCATCTTCTCCAAGCATCTCAGCCGAGCGCTCATAGCTTATGTTCTCGTCATGACCGCCAACCTCGGCCTTAGTGGACGGCGTGTATATAGGCGCGTCAAGCTTGCTGGAGTTCACAAGGCCGGCTGGTAGGGGCGCTCCGCACACCGTGCCGCTCTTCTCGTATTCCTTAAGGCCGCTGCCGGCAAGATAGCCACGCACGATGCACTCTATTGGGAACATCTGCGCTTTGCGCACCAACATGAAACGCCCCTTAAGCTCGTCCGCATACGGTTTGAACTCATCGGGAAGGTCAGCTACGTCGGCCGATATAAGATGGTTGGCCGTAACGTCCTTTAAAAGGTCGAACCAGAACAACGACAAGCGCGTTAGCACCTCTCCTTTGTGCGGTATCGTGTCCTCAAGTATGTAGTCGAATGCCGATATACGGTCACTTGCCACGAACAGCATGCGGTCGCCCAAATCGTAAAGGTCGCGCACCTTGCCCTGCGACGTAGGTTTGATATTGTCTGATAAAGCCATTGCGTTCCTTCCCTATTTTCCTAAAGTCATAGATAATATACTAGCATTTTCGTGCTGTGTCACCGTGCAGTCCACTACGGTTCCTGACGCCGCCGCGTAGCATGCGGCCGATTCACCGGTTTCACCAAACATCGTATGCGTCATACGATGTTAATAGCGTTGCGCGGCGTCATACGGCGTCGTAAACACGAACCTGTACGCCGGACGTGTTGTTAACCTGGTCCACTATGGGACTGTAGATGACAAGTCGCTTCTGCGTGCCGGCACCTGCCAGAAAATCGCCGGCCGCGCTCACGTTGTCGGGGTTATCTATGCTGTAATACGCACCCGCTGAATTGTCCAGGCCTATGACGGTCTTCGTGGCGCGCATGTCTATGCAATTGCCGAACATGACGGCCGGCCCCACGGGCGCTTTGTTAGTGTATAGATAATTACCGCCGTTAAGCTGGTCATACGTGCCATAGTTACCTATGCCGTCAACGTCGGTGTAATTGCTGGCCACGCTGAACACGAAACTGCCTCCCGCGCCCTGCGCAGCGGCGCTTTGCGATGTGGCGCTACCGCTACCGCCGCCGCTACCAGCGCCCAGCATATAAACGGCCTCACTTACCTGCAAAGAGGCAGGCAGTATGGCTATCTCGTGTACCTTATCGTCACCCACCGATATAGCGGTAAGCTGGTACAGCGTGGTTTTCGTGTCAACGCGCGGCACTATCGTTATATAGTTATCGCTAGCTTGTGGATTTGTTAGCATGCGACCATGCGATGTATATACTATGCGAGCGTTTGACGCGGAAGCGCCCGACGCGCTCATATCGACGGCTTTAAGGACGGAGTCCGTACTTGACGCGTTGCCTGTTGCAGTAGGCATGACCGTCCAGTATACGTTGGAAGCGCTTATGGCTATCATGGGCGGGTCATAGTTACCGTCCCCGCTGTCCAGTTGCACGGTGCTGCCCAAAGTCACGCCGTCTAACGTCGCGGCGTATACGTTCCACGTACCGGTTAGCAACGCACATTCCACCCATATGATCGCGTTGTCGCTTGCACGCGCGTCGTATATGACGTTGCCGTCTTGCGTTGTCTTAGGAGAGGCTAACACCGTTGTAGTCTGGCCGGTATAAAGGCTCATTAACGCGACTTGTGTAAGAACCGGGCCGGTAGTCGTGGGCACCAGCGCAAGCACGTAGTTGCTGCTGTCCTGGTACACCAAGCTGCCGTACGGCAAACTGTACGTAGACGTGAGCGACGCATACGTGCCGGAATCCACCTGGTTCAGCGCCGAGGCCTGTACTATCTGTGAATCGGATGCCTGCAGTTGCACCACGTTGGCGTTTGGGAACGCGGCGCCCACAGACGACAGTACGCCGCCGGAGCCGGAAGAAGACGAGCAGCCTTCAAGTAAGACCGCGCCACCTACCACGGCTACGGCCGTGCCAAACGCGCCCGTTATGAACTGCCTACGTGTAATCAAACGGTGTTCCATATATTTTATGATACAGTAATAAGTATGACAAAACAGATTATAACCATAAGCCGCCAATATGGATCCGGCGGTCGAGAAGTAGGACACCGCGTGGCAGACCAGCTTGGGTATGCCTATTACGATAAGAAACTCATACAGCGCATAGCGAAACTTGGGGACGTTGACGTAGATTTCGTGAACGCTAACGGCGAGGGCCTTATGGGTAAGCTCTCGACCATACTTTCACATTTGGGCGCCGAGGGCAACGACGAAGGCTCACTTCCCCTGCCGGACAGACTCTTCCTCATAGAGTCCCGTACGGTTAAGCAGATAGCCAACGAAGGCCCGTGCGTGATCATAGGGCACTGCGCAGACCACTTCTTAGAGGACCGCGATGACGTGTTGAACGTCTTCATATACGCCGGCTGGGACTCGCGCGTACAGCGCGTCATGAAGCGCAACGACTTGAACGAACCTGACTCCATACACAGGATAAAGCGCATAGACAGGAACCGCAAGTCGTTCTATGAGCAATATACGGATCGCCACTGGGGACAATCCACCAACTATGACATATCGCTTTCAAGCTCGTGTTTTGGCATAGAAGACGCGGCTACCATAATCTCGCACATAGCGAAGAACATCTACCTTCCGTACCGTCATCCCGGTATCCCATAACGTCATCCCGGGCTTGACCCGGGATCCATTGGATTGCGGGTCACGCGTTTGCTTAACGGCGTTGCGATGCAACGCCTGCAAACACGGCCCGCAATGACGTAAGAGTAACGTTGCCTAGAGTGTGCTCTAAGCCGCGAAGCGGGCAAGGCTGTTCTTCAGCACGCTGTCCGTGCTGTCAACCGTAACCGGAAGCTCCGCCCTGAACTTACGCCCGTCGCTGTAGGCTATGAACAACGTAACGGGCTCGTGGCCCGGATGCTCGCGTAATAGTCCCATGAGCATATCGCTGGTCTGCTGGTTAAAAGACGACGCGTTCATGCGTATCTCGACCGGTTGTGGTTTGTCCGGCTCACGCGACCCGAGGTTAAGCGGTTTTATCGACATGGCCTTTATCTGTGAACCACGGTCTTGTTTGTCGTAGCGCCCACGGACCTTTACTATCGCGTCATCGGCCAGCACGCCCTCGCATTCTGTAAAGGTCTTTGGGAAGACAATGACCTC
>JAISJA010000100.1 GCA_031261765.1 Coriobacteriales bacterium
ATAGCGCTTTCCATGGCCGTAGGCGGTAGCTCAGGTTCCACGGCCGGCGGCATAAAGGCGTTGCGCGTCGGGCTTATCGCCAAAGGCATAGTCGCGCGCGTTAAGCAGGTGCTGTTGCCTAAGTCGGCGCAGATATCGTCTACATACGAACACATGGGCAAGCACAAACTGACCGGCGATTTACTTTCCAGCGCTCTTATAATAGCCTCGCTGTACGTCATAACGTACATAATAGGCACGCTCGCCGGGATATCATACGGCTATGGGGCGCTGCCCTCGGCTTTCGAATCCATATCGGCGGCGTCTAACGCCGGACTCACGAGCGGGCTCACCGCCGTTGGAATGCCGGCGCTGCTGAAGGTCATATACATATTGGAGATGTGGATGGGGCGCCTTGAGTTCATAACGCTGCTCGCCCTGGTCGCAAGCTTCATAGCGTCCATCGTGCCGCATCGCAGACGCAAGCATAAGAAGGCCGCGTAAGCATATGTGCCGCGTAAGACATATACGTGATATCGCGCTTGCTATCATGCTAGCTTTATTCACCGTTGCGGCCCTGTTCGCCGCCACGCCCGTACGCCACGCTTTAGCCGAGCCCACGACGACCGTCACCAGCCTGGCCCAGGCGGGCGAGGAGCTTGACAACCAACAGGTAGACTTCACCGGAGAGGTCGTTGGCGACATAATAGACGGCGAGAACGGCTACAAATGGCTGGACGTAACGGACGGTAACGCGTCCATAAGCGTATACGTGACAGACGACGAGGCCGCTGAAGTGACAAACGTGGGACGTTATGGCCAGGACGGCACGGAACTTGAGGTAGAGGGTACGTTTAACCTTGACTGCCCAGAACATGACGGCCTTACCGACGTGCACGCCTCCAAGATAACCGTGCTTTCCAACGGCGGGAGTGTTAGCAATCCAATCAACTGGAAATATATCATAATAGGCGTCATACTCATACTTGTTGGCGCCGCGCTTACCCTGCTATACCGCTTCCTGCACGACAAGAGCAGATAGTCGTCGCGGCGGCGTGCGTCGGTGTGGCAAGGTCTTGGCATATTGTCGATTTGACCATTGGAAGTTTAATGGTACAATATTAATTCGTGTCAAAAAGACGTCTTCTCGCCTTTGGCGCACAAGGAGAGCATTAATTATGGTCAGGTAGCTCAGGCAAGGTTCGAGCGCCCGAGAAACGCGCCAGTGGCGCGTTTCTAGCGAGAACGGGAAGCGCTTGCGCGCACCCCTGGAAGAGCAGCGGACACGTCCGCTGCGCGAGGAGACGCTGGTTTTGACAAGGTACGAGAATATGGTCAGGTAGCTCAGTCGGTAGAGCAGCGGACTGAAAATCCGCGTGTCGAGGGTTCAATTCCCCCCCTGACCACCAAATTAGTTTTAACCACCCGTAATGGTTATAATATAGATAACAGCATATTTTTTATTAAGGAGCTTTGCAGTGGGAACGTATTATGCAAAAAATGGCGAGGTACAGCGCGAATGGGTGCTTATCGACGCGACGGACCAGGTCCTTGGACGTGTCGCGAGCGCTGCTGCCCAGATCCTTAGGGGCAAGCACAAGCCGACCTATACACCGCACGTGGACACGGGCGACTTCGTCGTCATCACCAACGCGGACAAGATAAAGACGACAGGTGCCAAGGCAGCCGATAAAGTGTATTACTCGCATAGCGGTTATCCGGGAGGCCTTAAGGCCGAACCGTTTAAGCGCGCTATGGAGAAACATCCAGAGCGTATCATAGAGCGTGCCGTGAAGGGCATGCTTCCCAAGACCACGCTTGGACGTGCGCAGTTCAAGAAGCTTAAGGTATACGCCGGAGCAGAGCACCCGCACGCGGCACAGGCTCCCAAAGACATAACGAGCAATATTTAGTTTTCTGGAGGATTTGTAATGGCGATTGATAATAACGATGCAATATATATGGGTACCGGAAGGCGCAAGAACGCCGTAATGCGCGTACGCCTTGTGCCGGGATCCGGTAACGTGACTATAAACGGACGCGACGGTGGTGCTTACTTTGGCCGTAAGGCGCTGTTAGACTACGCTTTAAGCCCGTTTGTCACCACGGACACCGTGAACCACTTCGACGTGATAGCACGTGCGACGGGCGGCGGCGTGTCCGGGCAGGCTGGCGCGTTGCGCCACGGTATCTCACGTGCGCTCCTGAAGGCCGGCGACTATCGCGACGAGCTTAAGAAGGCCGGTTTCCTTACGCGTGACCCACGTATGGTCGAGCGCAAGAAATACGGTCTCAAGAAGGCCAGGAAGCGTCCGCAGTTCAGTAAACGTTAGACTGTGACACGGTATTTCGGTACAGACGGAGTTCGTGGCATCGCAAATCGCGAACTAACGCCTAAAATGTCATTCTCGTTGGGCCAAGCAGCGGTATCGTTGCTTGGCCCACGTCTCGTTATCGTGAAGGACACACGTCGTTCCGGCGACATGCTGGAAGCCGCGTTAATAGCGGGTATCACGTCGGCAGGCGGCGACGCACTTGTATGCGGCATAGTGCCAACGCCAGCCGCGGCCCTGCTTACACGCGAGCTTGGCGCGAACGGCGCGGCCGTGATAAGCGCCTCGCATAATCCGGCGGAATATAACGGTATAAAGTTCTTTGACAAGGACGGATACAAGCTAACACATGACGTAGAGGACGCGTTTGAGTCTTTCTTGCATGGCGACGCCGCAGACGATAGCACAGAGCCACCATGCGGTAGCGCGCTGGGGCGCGTGACGCATATAGACGACGCCGCCGAACGATACATATCGCACGCTACGGCCACCATACAGAGCGGCAACGACGGCCTTGCGGGCCTTAACGTCGTCGTGGACTGCGGACACGGTGCCAGCGCCACCACCACACCGGAAGCGCTAAAGAGGCTGGGCGCGAACGTAGTAGTGTTGAACCCCACGTTTAACGGCGACGATATAAACGACGATAGCGGTTCCACCCATCCCGAGCAGCTTGCCAGGGCCGTCCTGGAGAACGGCGCGGACGTTGGCATAGCGCATGACGGTGACGCCGACAGGACAATAGCGGTTGACGAGGCAGGCAACCTGGTGGACGGCGATATGATAGAGGCTATCTGCGCGCGCGACATGTTGGACCGCGGCGTACTGGCGCACGACACCGTCGTAACTACCGTAATGTGCAACCTGGGTTTCACGATTGCCATGCGCGACCTTGGCATAAACGTCGTGCAGACGCCCGTTGGGGACAGCAACGTCTTGCAGGCCATGCTGGACGGCGGTTTTATCATAGGCGGGGAGCAAAGCGGGCATACCATTTTCCTTGAACATAACTCAACCGGCGACGGGCTCATAACGGCGCTGCAATTATTGTCGGTAATGGCAAGAAGCGAAATCCCGCTTTCGCGATTGGCGCGTGTTATGCGCAGATACCCCCAGGCGCTCGTAAACGTGAAGGTAAAAGACAAGCAGGCGCTTGACGCGTCTTTGCCCGTTTCTCGGGCAATAGAAGACGCGCAGGGCAAGCTAGACGCGGCCGGAGCGGGGCGTATATTGGTGCGCGCCTCAGGCACGGAACCGCTGATACGGGTTATGGTGGAGGCTTCAGATGAAGCCATGGCCCAACAGGTTGCGGGCGACATAGCCCGCGTAGTGGAATCGGAACTTGGCTAGGGGCCTATACTTTGGCCACCCTTGGCGCACATTCGCGTCCGGACAGCCCGGCTGACATTCCGCAAAACGACCGCCCGGTCGACCGCGGCCATACGGGCAAGCGCCCCGAACGCCATGAGAACAGGCAACCACATGCCGTGGCGCCGCGTTTGCCGTTCAAGAGACGTAAACGGTGGCCGGCGGCTATCGCCGTAGCGCTGGTATGTATACTCGCAGCCGGCATAGCGGCCTGGGTGATCTTATCACAAGTAATAATAGGACAGGGAGACGCACGTAGTAACGCGCATAAATCCATAAACGACGCCATCGCGCTTATCCAACAAAGCGATCTTGAGATGACGGCTTTGGACCAACAGATCAATACGGAAGTGACGTCCGATAACCTTCCTGACATACAGCTGCTTATAAACCGTATTCCAGATACCAAGAACACGCTTCAAAGCGCGTTGAACGAGACGGACTCAGCGCTGCCGAACCTTGACGACGACGCGGACGTGGAACTTGCGAAGAACGTGCAGACGTCTATAAAGGAACGGCTTACCATGCTGGACGCGGCCAACACGATATTGAGCCTGGACTGCGCGGCCATGAACAGCTCTAACGAGCTGGACGCCGCGTGGAACCTTATATTATCGGCCGACGACGCGATGCGCAGCGCGGCGGCGCTTACCGCCAGCCAGACGCCCAGCGGGGGCACTCAGGCCGTAGACCTTGATAATTCCGCGTTGGACTACCTTGGGCAGGCGACAGACCACATAAACGCGGCGGCGTCTGACTTAAGCGGGATCGACTTCTCTTCTATAACGAACTATATACAGCTAAAGCAGTCCTCCGCGCAACTTGCGCTGGACGCCGATAACGCGCTTGCCGCCGGCAACATGGATGATTTCGCGTCAAAGAACGACGCGTTCAACGCCGCCGACGCACAAGTGACCGCCGCAGCCCAGGCGATTCCGTCAGAACCGGTAAGCCTTATAACGAGCGCCTATGACCAGCAGAGCTCAGACGCGCTGAATACGTACCAACAAGCGCGCTCCGCGGCGGCGGACGCGGACGCGTCGATACGACAATATACTGGTATTGGTATACAATAAATAGAAATACTTATGCTTTCGAGGAGGGCATACATGGCTCAAATGATTGACTATATTGGAGAGTTAGTCGAAACGGCGGGCCCGCGCCCGGCCGCGTCAAAAGGCGAACAAAGCGCAGCGACTTTTATCTCCGAGAATATGGAAGATGCCGGACTTGATGTATACGAGCAAGCGTTCAACTGCCCGCGCGGCGTCTCATGGACGCGCGCACTATATTATCTGCTTGGTGCCGCAGCCGCGGCCATCTTGTATTTCCTGCCAAGCTTCGTGGCGTTCGCCGTCGTGTTCGCCGTCGTGGCGTTCATCCTAATAGTATTGGACCTATTGGATAAAAACCCGTTCTTCTCGGTATTAAGTAAAGGCAAGAGCCAGAACGTCGTGGCGAAATACGTGCCACACGCGTCCTACGACAAAAGGCGCAAGATAATAATAGTCGCGCACTACGACTCCACGCGCAATAAGGTTCTGACGATGCATAGTATAGTACGCTATTATGCTATCATACGACACGTTATGCGCGTGTCGCTTATAGCGCTCGTGATAATCACGCTCATATCGCTCATACCGCTTCCATCGATAGTCCACATGGTCATAGTCATCATAGGCCTCATATGTGGCGCTATCGCGCTTATAGCCATGATATGCGAGATCGCGGGCATGTTCATGCCACACAACCAGGGCGCTAATTGCAACGCGTCGGGCGTAGCGGTAATGCAGGAAGTCGCATATAGGCTTAACGGCAAATCCGTGCCTTCGTCTAACGTCGCGAACAAAGACGCCGATAAGGAACCTGAAGGCGCGTCTTTGGCAGACGACGCGGCGGCAATCGCATCTGACGAGGACGTTGACGATGGGGCTGGCGCACCTGAAGACGACGCCGCGGTTCTGGACGTTGACGCCGAACCGCACGGCAACGAGCCGTCAAGCAGGTTCTCGGTACGTCGCAGGCAGCCAGGGCGTGAAGCCAGGCCGCGTGGCGGCAGACAGCCGCGTGGCGAGAGGCAATCGCGCGACGCGGGCCATACAGGCGACTCGGGCCACGCAAACGACGTGGACGCTTTGCCGCATACGGCGTACACACACGATATTGACGACGCGGGACGTATACACGTGCGTGAGGCGGCCGATCAGGCAGACGCGGCTTTCGCGTCTGCTACGCAGGCCCAAACCGCAGCGCCGCAAAACGCCGAGGCGCAAGCCGCCCGGGAAGCTGCCATGGCAGAGCCGGCCGTTCGCCAGCGTGGCGCTGTCGCACCCGTGCAGGCGAGTGCCCAGGCCCAGGCATCCGGCCAGGAACCCGTACAACAAACGGCGCAGAGCGCCGCTCGTAACAACCCGCGTGTGCACGCACGTGCCTCTGTAGCGGAATCGCAAAGGAGGGCGGCAGAGCTCAGGGAACAGATAAACCAGAACCAGGTACTTATGTCAGAGAACCCGTTAAAGCGCATGGCCGCCCAACCGGTTCCAGAATGGGCCATAAAGGCCAAGGAGAAAGCCGCCAAGAAGAAAGCACAACGACCAGGTGACGCGGATGGAGCAGAAGACGTCGCTTCGGTTCGCTCCCAGTTCGCGGACGTGCCGTTTGGGTCTAACTCTGCAGTCAGCGAAAGCGAGCCGATCGTCGAAGCCGTGCCAGCAACAGATACGGCGCTTGACGACGCGGCGCTTGGCTCCGACGATTCTTTAAGCGCGGAGGCGGGGCAGGCCAAGGCTTCAGATGCCACAGGACATGCAGACAAGACGGACGCCGAAGAAAAAGGCACCGGCGTTGGTCTTGACGACAACGTAGGTACGACCGCCGCGCAAGGCGAAGGGCTCTCTAAGACGAAGCAGGGACGCAAGCTTGTGGAGCACGCGCAGCGCCTGGTGAGCTCTGACCCGTCCAGGTCCCTTATAACGCGCGCAGAACAGCAGGTGGACGATAAACGCAAACAGACGTCTGATGGTGCCGACGTGGATAAGACGTCCGTGATACCGCTTGTGACCGCGGCCGCGTTGGCAAACGACGAGCTAACGGCAGGCGAGGATGGCACCGCGGTGGCTGAGGGCGAGAATCACGCGGATGACGTGAGCGCCGTGAATGCCACAGATGACGTAAATGACGTCGCCGCGCATGAAGACGAACCACTTCGCCCGGCGCGTCTGCACCTTGTAAGACACGACGAAGACGAGCCGCCAGCCGCCCCACGTGTATCAAACGCGAAGGCTTCGTCAAAGACCGTAGAGCAACGGGCCGTGCATCCGGAGCCAACTCCGGACACGCCGTCGCTTAACGCGGACTTCACTGGTATAGACAAACAGGCGTTCAGCGTGTTACAGAACAAACACGGGGGCAAACCAGCGATAGTGCCCACGGAGAGCGCCAACATGGGCGGAAAGCACAAGGCAGCTGGCCTTAAGGCAAAGCAAACCGCTAAGCCGGCGCACGCGGCGGCCTCACACGCGGCCACAGCGGCGGCCTCGGTGGCATCGCACTCGGCGGTTCCGTCTACTGCCGCGTCCGCGCCCGTCGCGCACGCGACCACGCCGCCGCCGCTTACGACTTCCGTGCCCAATAACAACGCGCCGATAAACGACAGCCTGGCTAACCTGCCAAAACTGGGTGATACCGGCACCATAATAGTTCAGCAGGCCGCTTTGGACGACGACTTCGTTTCGCGTGACGAGCTCCTCCCACAGGATAATTCAGTGGTCAACGCTACAGGCGCGTTCGTGCCGCTTGGCGCGACCGGTACCATGAAACCCATAAGCGACGAACTGCTTGCCCAGGCGAAGAGCATGGACGACATATACGTAGAGGACGCGGATGATTCCGCCGTCATGAGCAGCGTCCAGGCAGACGCTTATGCTCCCGCGGCCGAAACCGTCGAGATGCCCGAGTCGCGCGCGCATTCGTTCTTTGATAGCATAGGCGACAAATTACACGGCGTACGCAAGGGAAAGAAGAAGAAACACGACTCGCTTGAGGATTCCCCGGCTTCGTGGCTTGGCGTGGACGAGGACTTCGACGCGCGCTCTGAGGGCGGAGAGATAGGGTCCTGGGATAATTTCTCGGAAGACGATGAGAATTGGAGCGGCGGAGCATACGGTGGCAACAGCCCCGAGGAAGACGAAGAAGCGCTCTACAACCTTTCAGCCGAGCTTATCGACAAAGAAGTGTGGCTCGTGGCCCTTGGCGCCGACAGCAACGCGCACGCCGGCCTTAAGGCGTTTCTGCGTGAGCACGTAAGCGATATGCGCGGCGCTATGCTCATAAACGTAGAGGCCGTTGGAGCGGGTGATTTGTACTTCACCGTGTCTGAGGGAAGCTTCAGGCCGTCCAACACGGACCATCGCTTGCAGAACCTTGCCGCTTCCGCAGGACGCGCTACCAGTGTGGACATAAAGCCGAAGCGCTTCTCCGGATATGCGACAGACGCCGCCTACGCGCTTAGAAGGGGCGTACGCTCTATCTCTATCATGGGGTTGGACAATAACATACCGGCGGCGTATAACTCGTCGGCAGATACCAGAGACATAATAGACGAGGACCAGATGCAGGGCGTCGCGGACCTTATCATAGAGATGATAAAGAGCAGCTAGCGCCCGCGCAATAGTACGGAAAGGACATCTTGAACATCATAATAGTTGGATGTGGACGCGTTGGTTCGCAGTTGGCCACGTTGTTCTCGCAAGACGATAACAATATAGTCGTCATAGACCAGAACGCGAGCTCGTTCACTAACCTTAGCCGCTCGTTTGAGGGAACGACGATCTCCGGGGTCGGTTTCGACGAGGACGTGCTCATTCAAGCCGGCGTAGACGAATGCGACGTGCTTGCCGCCGTTACCGACGAGGATAACGCGAACCTTATGATATCTGAAGTGGCGAACCGGTTGTTCGACGTTCCGCACGTGCTCACGCGGCTTTATAACCCTGACAGGGAGAACGCGTACATGCAACTTGGGCTGGACTACGTGTGCGGCACAACGCTGGTGGCCGAGGAGATGTATTCTAAAGTCATAGCCGGTCACGCCAGCCACGTAGACACGTTCGGCGACTACGAGATACTCCGCTTCGCCTTCAACTGGCAGGGCGACGGCAATCGCGGTATTCGCGTACGTGACCTGGAGCGCGAACACCAGGTGCGCATAATCGCGTTCGAGCGCAAAGACGGGTCCGTGAACTCCATACCGTCACAAGAAAGTATATTATATCAGGGTGATATCGTGCTAGCATGTATTCACAGGGACCTTGTCGAGAAATACGCTAAATACATATGGTCCTCATCTGAGGGCGAGGAGTAGGCCATGTATATAGTCATTAACGGTGGCGGCAAGATAGGTGAATACCTTGCCGAGAAAATGAGCGCGCGCGGGCATCAGGTCGCGATAATCGAGAAGAACAAGCGCAAGATCGACCGATTGGCGATGCGCCTGCCGCAGCAGGTGCTTGTCATATATGGAGACGGATGTGACTCGTCTTTCCAGTCAGACGCCGGCGCCGAGCATGCCGACCTGTTCGTAGCTACTACGGGCACAGACGACGTTAACCTCGTTTCGTGCGAGATCGCCATGCTGGTGCACGACATACCACGGGCGATTGCCAGAGTCAACAATCCAAAGAACGAGCGCATATTCCATAAGATGGGTATAGAGGCCGTTTCCTCCACTACGATAATAGCCCATTTAATAGAGACCGAGGTGGACGAGAGCTCCAGGCGTGAGCGGTCCTGACCACGGCACGTCGCTTGACGACGTTATCGGTTTGATCGAACGCCAGCTTTGCGCCTATAAGCCGTATATACGTGGTAACGCGCTTCCTGGAATCGCCGTACTGAAATACGCTAACGCGCAAGACGCCGCGGGCGACGTCATATTCAGCCAGGCGGTTGACGACGCCCTGGAGAAGGCATTCGTCGCGCTTGGGTGGGGCTCTGCGGCGTGGTGTGGCATATTGCTGTCACCTTCTGGCGGTAGTGCGCTTGAACCGGAAGGCCTAAGACTTTTGCTTGAGACCGTAGACCCGTCTGCGATAGTGGCTATAGACGAAAAATCACTTAGAGCGCTCATACGCGCGCTCTCGTCGTCTGAGACGGGGCTGCTGGTAGATTTGACCATTGGCGGGAAATCTTATGTCCATGGACGGCTTGTAGTTAGCGTAAACGACTTCGAGGGGGCTTTAAACAACGAGCGAACCAAACAAATAGCCTGGCGCGAATTGCAACAATGCAAGCCGTACCAGGCCGTTTGAACGTACGAACGTAGCGTTCGCGCGTATTATGCCACCGGTTGTACCAGTGGTTTCCTTATATATATTACTCTTCGATTTCCTCTATGGAGCCCATCGGGCATTCTTCCATGCACTCGCCACACGCGGTGCACGCGTCCTCGTTCACTACAGACGCGGTATCGTCTACGATGTCCAACACCCCATTTGGACACGTGTCAACGCAGATTCCGCATGCTGAGCATTCGTCAGAATTAATAATCGGTCGTGACATCAAAACTCCTCTCATTTCTTTTCTTATTGGGCTTGCAAGCATACACGTTACAAATACCCGTGCAAATACTATAACAAAAACCCTACAGCGTGAATATACACGAAAACGAGAAAAATCGCAAGCGGTAATTGATTGCCACTTATGGGCGATTTGCTACCGTTTACCGATTTCTTTGTACATTAGCAAAAAACCTGTCGTAGGCACGGGCATTCATACGACTTGGACCGCGAACCTGACCTGCGCATATATGCGTGTTAAATATTTTTAAGATCCATGCAAGATATTTGTAAGCTCCCTTTTAGATTTTTTAAAGATTCGCCTGCCATACTTATGAACTCACTTAAGATTTTGCGATATTGGTCCAGTTATATGAAAGGAGGCGCTAATGAAGGTACTGGATATATTCCAGAACAAGAGGATCTTGGTGGCGCTTATATGCGGGGTGTTGGCGGCAGTCCTGGTAGCCGTCTATCTGTCAGGCGCCGCGTCACGCGCGAGCGCGTCACGCGCCGGCGCGCTCGCGGCGTATGGGGGCGAACAGGTAGACGTGTTGGTGGCGACGCGCGATATCATGGCCGGGGAAACGCTTGACGCGGGCAACACCGAGACACAGACGTGGGTGGCAGACCTACTGCCACAGGGCGCCATATGCGATCCGGGCGACGCGCACGGTAAGAGCCTGGCGGTGCCGTTACTGAAAAACGAGCCGGTGGTAACGGCAAAGCTTGGAGAGGCCGCGCAACCCATAGCGGTGCCGGACGGGCTTGTAGCGCTTAGTATACCGGTGGAGGACGTCTCGGCCGTGGGTGGCGCCGTGGCGTCTGGCAGCGCTGTTAACGTGTACGCCGTCGGCGCCACTACGGTGTCACTGGTAGTACAAGACGTGCTCGTGTTGGAGACGAGCAACGGCTATGGGATGTCTAAACAGCCTGCGTCTGGCTCCGGTCAGAAAGGCTCCGGCGGACTGTTTGGCGCTTCTCCAACACGGACCACGCTTAAGTGGGTGACTCTGGCGGTTTCGCCGGGTATGGTACAGGAACTACTTGCCACGTCGCGCGACAAGAACATAGCCATAGTGCTACCGGGTAAAGACGCCGATGTGGACGCAAGTGATTTATTGTCTAAGGCAACCAAAGAAGGAGAGAGAAATGACGTTTGAGCGACCCTATAACGGTGACAACACACGCGAGCTGATGGAACTGGCAGGCGCGCTTCACGCTAGCGACCCCACGAGGAACATATATCTGGTGGGTGAAGATGTGAGCGGCGCCAGCGCTACGGACGTACGGGCCAACGCTGCGCGTAACCACGCGAAGACGGTTGGCATATGCGGCATAGTCAGCTATGCGCGTGCGAAGAAGATGCTC
This sequence comes from Coriobacteriales bacterium, assembly GCA_031261765.1. Next base: position 11,606 of record JAISJA010000100.1, read on the forward strand.
GAGTCGTTGGAGGCGTCTTCTACCACGTCTACCGCGGATGTATGGCGCCGCGCGTTTGACGAAGCGTCTAGCAGCGCCGAGCCTGCCAATGGCGGGTCCGTCGATGCCGGTCATGGCAGCGCCGAGCCTGTCGCGCCATATGCGTCAGATGAGGCAGACGACATGGAGGCCTTGTACGCAGACGCCGAATGTGAAGCCGTACCGGATATGTCCATAGCGGAGGAGCTGGACGCCATGCGCATACTATACGGTGAGCAAGATATGCCCATAACGCCGCTTGAAAACCCGCCCAGCGTGCCACAGGTGCCGCCGCGCGCCACGCATCCCATGGTTCAGTTAGATAAGCCGGCTGTTCCGCATGAAACAGCGGTCCCGCATGAAGCGGTTGCTGCTAGTGAAATGGTCGTTACCAATGATATGCTATCACAGCAATATACTAGTAAGGTCATAACGTTCATGTCGGGGCGTGGGGGAGTTGGTAAGAGTACTATATCGCTGCTTTGTGCGGTCGCGCTTTGGCAAAGCGGCGCCAGGGTGGCCTTGGTTGACTTTGACGTGCAATTCGGCGACATAGAATACCTGCTTGGCCAGGAGCCGGCCATGCGCATACGCCGTGTAGATTTCGAGAACCTCATAGGCCGCGCAGACGCGCCCTGCCTGTCGTCGGACGAGCTGCTTTTCGTTAACGCCGCCGGCAGGCCGGAGAGGGCAGAGGAATTCGCGAAGCACGTTCCCGCGGCTTTGAACGCGCTTAGCGGCAGCGCGGACATAATAGTCATAAATACCGGCAGTTTCTGGTCGGACGTGCACGCCGTGCTTGCCGCACGAAGCGACACTCTGCTGCTTACGATGGACCAGCGCGCCACGTCGGTTAAAGCGTGCAAGCAGGCGGTGGAACTGTGCGCTAGAATGCAGGTGCCAAATACGAAGATACGCTACGTCTTGAACCGTTGCTCAAAGCGTTCCGCCATAACCGATATAGACGCGTCCATGGCGTTGGGAGGCGCAGACGTGGTCCCGTTTTCTGACGGCGGCGACAGCGTGGACGAATTGCTGTCTTTAGGATGCCCTATAGAGCTTATATCGTCTAACAAAGCGGTATCCGCCTCGTTGGGCAACCTGCTAGACGCTATAGCGCCCGCCTGCCCGCATGCCGCTGCGCCGCCCGCTACATATGGGCGCGGCTATGCGCAAAGAGCAGACGACAAGGCCGCGAAGCGTGGTGGTGCCAGACAAAGCGGCGCGAAACGCGGCAGGAGCATAGTGCCCGTGCGCAGGCGCGAGGGCTCAAGGCAGACCGGCAAGCCGCGCGTATAGTCGAGGTAAGACGATGTCACTTATCAACTATTTGGATAAAGACGTCTGTGACGGCGCGTGTGGCACGACGGATAACGTGCATGGGCAACGCGCCAGACGACGTGGCGCGCGGGCGCTTGCGCAGGCCGCCGCGCACGGCACGCGAAGTGCCGGCTATATGGACAACGGCATGCATGTTATGCGTCTTGAGCTACGTGACGCCCTATTTGACCGGATGCCCAGCGAGAAAATAGCCGATTTGCTGTTCAAGGACGCGGCGCGTGCCAGGCGCGAGGTCTGCGCGGTTATAGACCTGCTTGTAAACGAGGACGCCAGGTTCTCTAACCTGGCGTGCGACCAACGCGCCGAGCTTCGTAGCGAAGTCGTGGACATGGTGTTGGGATTCGGGCCCATAGAGGGCCTGTTAAACGACGCGAGCGTTAGCGAGATAATGGTGAACGGCCCGGACTCGGTGTTCTATGAACGCGATGGCAAGCTATACGCTTGCGACGTCGCGTTTTGGGACGAACAACAGCTGCGCATGATAATAGACAGGATAGTAGGGCCGTTGGGGCGCAGGGTCGACGAACAGAGCCCGCTTGTGAGCGCGCGCCTTCCCAAGGGCCACAGGGTGAACGTGGCCATACCGCCGCTTGCGATAGACGGCCCCGCTCTTACTATACGTAAGTTCCGGGAAGAGGTATACAGTTTAGACGAGCTGGTCCAGATGCAAACAATTGATAGCATGATAGCACAGTTGCTTAAATGGGCCGTGCTATGCAGGCGTAACATAGCAGTGTCTGGGGGCACTGGCGGCGGTAAGACGACGTTGCTTAACGCTATGTCGGTGGAGATACCACATGCGGAGCGCATAATAACCATAGAGGACGCCGCCGAGCTACGTTTCTTCGAGCATCCACACGTCGTGCGCCTTGAGGCCAGGCCAAGAAACGCCGAAGGCACTGGCGAGGTCACTATACGTGATTTGGTGATAAACGCGTTGCGCATGCGCCCTGACCGCATAGTCGTTGGTGAGTGCCGTGGCGCCGAGGCCCTGGACATGCTACAGGCCATGAACACCGGCCATGACGGGTCGCTTACCACGCTGCACGCCAATTCGCCCCATGAAGTCGTGTCACGTCTTGTAATGATGTCCCGTTATGCCATGGAACTTCCCGTGTCTCTTATAAAAGAACAGATAGCGTCCGCGCTTGACGTTATCGTACAGCTTGACCGTTTCTCGGACGGCACAAGGCGCGTTACGGCTATATGCGACGTGATGAACGAACTTGACGATGACGGCAACGTGGTATTGATGCCGCTGGCGAAGTGGGACGCGCCGGAGAACAGATATGTCTGGACGCATGGGCCGTCGTGGCTTGGCAACACGTCCTATGCGAACGTTATTAGCGACGAGGAGGTGTCCAAATGGCGCAGCTCACTTGGCTTATAGCGTTTTTAGCGGTCGTGCTTGCGGCCACTTGCGCGTTTGTCGCGCTGCCTATTGCCACAGACGCGTGCATAAGCGCCGTTAAAAGGGCACGCGCGCGAAGGCGGATGATGGATTTTGACCGCGACCTAGATTTGAAACGGGCGTTACTTGACGACGCTTGCTGCAACGGTGTGGTGTGCGTAAGACCGCTAGCGCGCTTGTTGATGCGCGTAAGGCCGCTGCCGGGTATATGCGAAAAAGCCGCGAACGCCGTGTCCGATAAAGTGCCCGCGGCAAACGCGCGCAGCATATGTGAGCTGCTGATAGTGGCGTCGTGTGTGGTCGTCCTGCTCGCGTATCTGCTGTGCGGCCAACTGGTGTTCGCCGCTTGCTGCGCCATGATACCGTTCGCGCTTGCGTCATACAAGGCGACGCAGTGGGCTTTGAAGCGCAAGGCCATGATGCGCGAGCAGATTCCCGACGCGTTGGCCGCGGTGGGCATGTGCTTTCAGGCCGGGTTCTCGCTGCAGCAGGCGCTTGGGCAAAGCGCGATGGAGACTCCGTCACCTTTCGGCGAGCAGCTTCAGCGCACCGCGCGCGACATGGAGGTAGGGCATTCGGTGTCGGAGGCCCTTCGGGACCTGGAGGCGCGCACGCAGATAAGCGACCTTGAATACGTCATAGTCGCTTTGGAGATACAACATTCTACCGGCGGCAGTTTGAAAGACCTGCTTGACAGGGCTGCCGCTTCTGTTACGTCCAGTTTTGAGCTTGCACGCTCACTAGAGGTGCAGACCGCGCAGGCGCGTATGTCGGCGCGCATAGTGACTGTCATGCCGATAGTGCTGGTCGCGGTGTTGTCACTGGCGATGGACGGATACCTGCAGACGTTCTTCTCAAGCACGTCAGGGATGACGTTACTTGCTTGCGCCCTGACAATGAACGTTGCCGGCATATTGGTTATACGCAAGATACTTGGTTTGGACCTTGAATGACGCCGGACCACGGACATGGAGTGATGCTAGCATGATAGTATTTTGTATTTGCGCGTTCGTGTTCGTCGCCGCTGCGGTCATAGCATCCGAATACACGCGCCTGCGCAAGAGCAAGAAGGACAGGGCGCGTGCGTTAGAACGCATGAACGGCGCGCGCGAAGACGCTGGCTTTGGGGGCATGGGCGATGGTGACCATGGCGGCATAAGGGAAGGCGCAAGCGCGGGCGCAAGCGGCGGACGCGCTAACGCGGGCAGCGTACACGGCCGTCTTCGCGACGCCATGTCGCGAGCGCCGTTCATAGGCCAGCTTATGCGCAGGGACACCAAACGCAACCTGAAGCTGGCATACGAGAGCGAGTTGGCCCGTATGCTGGAGGTAGTTGCCTTAGGTATGCAGGCCGGGCTCACGTTTGACCGTTCATTCGCGCTTTACGCGCATAGGTTCGACACGGCATTGGCGCATGCGTGCCGGGAGCGCTTCGACGTATGGGAGCAAGGCCTTATAGCCCGAGAGACCGGTCTGCGTGAGCTCATAGACGTTATAGACATCCCGGTGTTCACGCGTTTCGCGACCACCGTTATACGCGCGTTGCGTTATGGCGCGCCTATTTGCGACTTGCTTGGCGATTTGGCAGAGCAGGCGCGCAAAGAGCATCGTGCGCGGCAGCAGGAGCTGGTTGCCAAGGCACCGGTCAAGATGCTGGTGCCCACAGGCGCGCTTATATTACCGGCGATGTTGATGTTGGTCATAGGGCCGATAGTCTTAGACGTAGTCAATTCTATGTGAAACGAAAGGAAACGACATGGACAGATTAGTTGGAACGTTAGTTGGTTTGCAGTGCCGCGCCCATGCCGGGTTGCGCAAGTTAGCCCGTGGCGAACAGGGGCAGGGCACTACCGAGTACGCGATACTGGTTGGCGTATTGGTAGTCATAGCAATTATCGCCGTAATGGCTTTCAAGGACAAGCTGGGCGAGCTTTGGGAGAGTATCTCAAGTGGCATCAACGGGCTGTAGCCATATGCAGCGGGCGGGCGCAAAGCGCGCACATGGCGCACTTTGCGGAGCGCTCTGTTATGCGGGTAGCCGCGTGTGCGTGGTGGCTAGGCGCGCGCGCGGTGCCATGCGTGGCTCCATGCGCGGCTTTGCGCGAGACGGTGGGCAGGCTAGTGCGGAGTACCTCATAGTGGGCCTTGCGATAATAGCCATCATCGTGGCGTTGGGATTGTTGGGCGGTAAGTTGCGTGACGGTATGTTCGTCCAGCACGCCGCCGAGAGCGCGTCGCACGCCACGACGGAGAACACGGCGGGGACGGTTGGCGATGTGCTGCTTTACTAGGGCGCGCCGGCGTTTGTGGCCAGTGGCCGGGCGGCATGGCGCACCGCGCAAGCCGCGCGGATGGTGCGCACGGGTTTTGTGGCGTGCGTCGCGCGGCCAGACAACGGTAGAGGCGGCGTATCTTATCCCCGTGTTATTCTTGCTGCTCTTGCTGCTATGCCAACCCATAATCATGCTGTATACGCGCATGGTCATGGAAAACGCCGCAGGCGAGGCTTGCAGGCTGGTCGCCACGCGAACGGACATGGGCGCGTACACGTATGAGAAATACGAGAGATACGTTAAGCGCCGACTTGCCGCTATACCGCCCATAGATATATTCCACGCGCATGTTGGCGCTAAAACGTGGGACATAGAGCTTAACGGCG
>JAISJA010000076.1 GCA_031261765.1 Coriobacteriales bacterium
GCGCTTCAAGCTCGTTGGTCATCAGACCTGGCTTGTGGTTGGCATATCAGCGCTGTCGCTTGTGTTCTGCGTATTGGGTCTCTAGGCGAGAGGAGGTATAGATATGATAATGACAACAACTACGATGTTCGCGTTAGCGATGGTAGGCATATTGCTGCCGTTCGTAACGGCGTTCATCATCATCATCACACCGCGGCCCGCGGCACGCTGGCTTTGCGTCATAGCCGCCGCCATCGCCACTCTCGCTACACTAGGGGTTTGGCTGGCTTTCTCACAGGCGGGAAGCGATTCTGTCAACGTAGACCTTATATCATGGGGCGGCCTTGTGCTCATGGGCTTCACGTTCGACAAGCTCACGGTTATGCTCTCAACGTGTTTCGTGTTCATCGGCTTCTTGATAACCATGTACTCGTTTGGTTACATGAGCCAACGCAACCGCGAGCATCCTGACAAGCCGCGCCGTCGTTTCTACGCGTTCTTCATAATATTCATAGGCGCCATGGCCGGGCTCGTGTATAGCTCCACGGTAATAGGTTTCCTGGTGTTCTTCGAGATCACAGGCGCTTGCTCGTGGGCGCTAATAGGGTATTACGCCACGGACAAGGCGCGCCACGCCGCTATGAAGGCGCTCATCGTAACGCATATAGCCGCACTTGGGCTGTATCTGGCAATAGGCGTGCTTTACGTGCAAACCGGTTCGTTTGAGATAAGCGCAATAGCCAACCTGGACATGTTCTGGAAGGGCTTCGTGCTCATATGCATAACGGTGGCCGCCTGGGGCAAGTCTGCGCAGCTGCCGTTCTATATGTGGCTGCCGTCCGCAATGGAAGCGCCCACGCCTGTGTCCGCTTACTTGCACGGCGCGTCAATGGTCAAGATAGGCGTGGTTATAATGGCGCGATCGCTGACCGCCGCCGGCGCCATACCTGACGCGGTTGGCTGGGTGCTTGTCATAGGCGCCATAGCGACGCTTATATTCAGTTTCCTTATGTACCTGCCGCAGCGCGACATGAAGCGCCTCCTGGCGTTCTCGACCATATCGCAGCTGTCGTACATGTTCTTAGGCTTCGCGTTCTACGTGTTTGGCAGCCAGCTCGCTTTCACGGGTTCTGTCATGCACATATTCAACCACGCGTTCGCTAAGACGCTGTTCTTCTTAATAGCCGGCGCGTTCAGCTGTTGCGTTGGCACGCGTTTGCTGCCAAAGCTGAAAGGCGTGCTTAAGAAGCTGCCCATACTGGGCGTTGGCTTCGCGGTAGCCGCGTTGGCAATAGCGGGAGTGCCGCCGTTCAACGGCTTCTTCTCGAAGACTACTATATTCGTTGGCGCGTTCTCTGTAGCCGGCGGCAACTGGCTGTTGATGCTCATAGTCATAGTCGCGCTAATAGAGACCGTATGCGCGTTCGCCTGGTTCTTAAAATGGATCGGCAGCGTGCTTCCCGGCGAGCCGTCCGAAGAGGTGGCCGCGGCAGAGCCAGTGCCAAAGGTCATGGTTGTCGTGTTCGTGGTGCTCATTATAATGACGATCTGCTCCAGCTTCATTGCCGGGGCATGGCTGGGATAAGGAGGTAGCGAAATGAATGGTTTCATAGCGGTAAATGTTCTTGGCGGGCTCCTTATCATCACGTCACTGATGGTCACACTAACAAAGACGGTGCGCCGCACGGCTTACGTCTATGCTATACAGTCGCTCATACTTATAGGCGTGTTCATAAGCCTTGGTGTGCTAACGGGTTCAAGCGACTTGTTCACATGGTCTATAACCGCGTTCATCACGAAGGTGCTTATAGTGCCCGGCGTCCTTTTGTTCGTCGATAAGAAGCTTAACGGCTCGCAACCTGAGTTGAAGCCAAAGATCTCATCGGTATATATAGTGTTGCTGGTGGCCGTTGAGGTGCTTATATGCTACGTGGTCGTGCAGAACATACAGCTTCCCACGTCTATCGACGTGAAGCCGGCGCTGGCCGTGTCGCTCGCGCACTTCTTCATTGGCCTTACGTGCATCGCCGTACAGCGCAACATACTTAAACAGGTCTTGGGTTATTGCCTTATGGAGAACGGTGCGCACCTTACTCTGGCGCTTCTTGCGCCAAACGCGCCGGGCCTTGTAGAGATAGGCGTGACCACGGACGCGTTCTTCGCGGTGATAATAATGGCTGTCGTGGCGTACAGGGTGTACAAGACACACCAGTCGCTTAGCGCAGACGACTTAAACGAGTTGAAAGGTTAGGGGGCAGACACATGGATTACAGTATTTTACTAATGGCATTGATGGCCGTCCCCCTCGTGGCGTCTGTCATAATGGCGGTCATACCGGCGCGCACGCCGCATATCGTCTTCGAGGCGATACATACGCTTAACGTCGTTGTAACCGCCGTCGTCACATGCATAGTGTGTGTGGCGGTGTTCTCCGGCGCCGTCGTGCCCACCGCACTGGGAGACTGGTTTCGGGTAGACGCGCTAAGCGCCGTGTTCGTCGCCCTTATAGGCGGCATAGGCCTTCTTACCGGCATATATTCACTGCCGTATATAAGGCACGATATAAACGGCGGTAACTTCACCGGCGGACAGGTAAAGCAATACTACGTGTTCTTTGGCTTGTTCATATTCACGATGATGGTCTCCGCTTGCTCTAACAACCTCATAATGATGTGGGTGTCCATAGAGGCAACCACGCTTGTTACGGTGTTCCTTGTTGGCGTTAACAACACGAAGAAGGCGCTTGAGGCCGCGTGGAAGTACATAATAGTGTGCACGGCCGGAGTCGCGTTTGGACTTTACAGCACCTTGCTTGTGTATTCAAACGCCGCGGCCATAATGAACGATCCGTCAAACGCCATACTGTGGACTGCCATATTGCCGTTCTCGCCGCAGTTCGACTCTACCATCATCATGATAGCGTTCGTGTTCGCGACTATAGGCTTTGGTACGAAGGCGGGTTTGTTCCCCATGCACACCTGGCTGCCAGACGCCCACTCAGAGGCGCCAAGCCCGGTGTCCGCTTTGCTCTCCGCCGTGTTGCTTAAATGCGCCATATTGGTCATAATCCGCTTCTATATATTGGCGGTAAGCGCCATAGGCCCGTTCTTCCCACAGCTTGTCATGCTGATCTTTGGTATAGCGTCCGTGCTGTTCGCGGCGTTCGCCATATTCACGCAAGACGACATAAAGCGCAAGCTGGCGTACAGCTCTTGCGAGAACATCGGCATCGTCGCCTTATGCCTTGGCTTTGGCGGCACGGTTGGTATAACGGCGGCGCTTCTGCAATGCGTGTTCCACGCTATAACGAAGTCGCTTCTGTTCTGCTTGTCCGGCAACCTTACCATGAAGTACGGTACGCGTGACCTCAAGGTCATAAAGGGCGTCTTACAGGCGATGCCCATAACGGCCGTGCTGCTATGCATCGGCTTGTTCACGATAAGCGGCTTCCCGCCGTTCGCCCTGTTCACCTCAGAGCTTTCCATGATGATGGCCGGGCTTAACGCGGGCTTGCTTTGGATAGTCATAATCGTTGGCCTTGCGCTAACGGTAGTGGTGGCCGCCTTCGCGACCATAGCGGCGAGAAACGTCATAAAGAAGGTAAGCAAAGACGAGATGGTGCTTAAGAAGAAGGACGTCAGCATATTGGCGCTTATCCCAGAGGCCGTTTTGGCCATATGCGTCATATGGTTTGGCGTTGCGGCCCCGTCGCAGCTTACAAGCAGCATAAACAGCGCCGCGGGTATAATACTCAACGAGGAGGCCGCAGACGGCTCCGGAAACGCGACGGGCGATAGCGCCACTGGCGCGAACGCCGCCACGGCCACGGATTCAGCCTCCGCGGCTAACGGCTCCAACGAAGCGGTCATGGGGCCGGGCGACAAGGTCTACCAGTCCTTGTCTGACGCCACGGCGTCAGAGGGATCAGGCCAGCAGAGCGCAACGTCAAATACACAGGTAACAGGTACAGAGGCCAAAAGCAGAGGTGATATCTCATGAGTAGCGTAAAAAGGAAAGAGAACAAACTGGTTTACTCGGCACAGGGATACGTGGACGAGGTAACAAGCGTGTTCCCCGGTGCCGTGAAAGACGTCGCGTGGCAGTCAGAAGACCAGGTCACGATAACCGTCGTGCTGGACTCGCTACCGGACGTCATGGAGTACCTCTATTATGAGTGTGGCGGTTGGTTCTCTGTAATGGCAGGCAATGACGAACGTCCGTTAAACGGGCACTACGCGCTATATTATATATTGTCCATGGAGAAAGGCGAGCCTTGCTTCGTGGTCGTGCGCGTGGAGGTTCCCGCTGACACGCTGGAGTTCCCGTCTGTCACGCCACGCATACCCGCATGCGCGTGGAGCGAGCGCGAGGTCCGCGACATGTTTGGGCTGCGCCCCGTGAACCTGCCGGACATGCGCCGGCTGGTGTTGCCGGACGATTGGCCTGAAGGCGTTTATCCGCTGCGTAAAGACTCTATGGACTATCGCTACAGGCCGGACATAGCAAGCGACGTTGAGAACTACAAGTTCCTGCAGGACAACAAAGGCCACGAGACCACGGTCATACCGATGGGGCCCTTGCATATAACCTCCGACGAACCCGGGCATTTTAGGCTTTTTGTAGACGGCGAGGACATAATAGACGCCGACTACCGCATGTTTTACGTGCACCGCGGCATGGAGAAATGCGCCGAGACGCGCCTTAACTATGACGCGGTGACATTCTTCGCCGACCGCATTTGCGGCATATGCGGATGCGCGCACTCTATAGCGTACGCGGAGTCCGTGGAGGCCGCGCAGGGCATACACGTGCCTGAGCGTGGACAATATATACGTTCGATAATGATGGAAGTCGAGCGTATGCACTCGCATCTGCTGAACCTGGGGCTCGTATGCCACTACAGCGGATTTGACACCGGGTTCCAGCACTTCTTCAGGGTGCGCGAACAATCCATGGACCTGGCAGAGATGTTAACCGGCCACCGCAAGACATATGGTCTGAACCTTATAGGCGGCGTGCGCCGCGACATATTGTCAGAGCAGAAGCTCGAGACGCTGAACGCGCTTAAGAAGCTGCGTGTACAGGTGCAATCGCTTGTGGACGAGCTTTTATCGACACCTAACTTCGAGGCACGCGCAAAAGGCGTTGGCATACTGGACCCAGAGGTAGCGCGCAGGTTCAGCCCCGTTGGGCCCACGGTGCGCGGCAGCGGTTACGCACGCGACGCGCGCTTCGTTCGCAAGATGGACGGTTACAAGGCGCTGGCCGGCACGAGTATGGAAGCCCGCACACATGATGGCTGCGACGTGCTAAGCCGTACGCTCATCCGCGTGGAGGAGTTCTTCGACAGCCTTGACATGATAGAGCTCATGTTAGAGAACGCGCCTTCCGGTCCCATATACACAGACGATTGGACATACGAGCCGCATCGCTTTGGCGTGGGCATAAGCGAGGCGCCACGCGGTGAGGACGTGCACTGGTCTATGGTGGGCGACAACCAGAAATGCTATCGTTGGCGCGTTAAGGCCGCTACGTACAGTAACTGGCCGGTGCTGCGCTACATGCTGCGCGGTAACACCATATCTGACGCCGCGCTTATCATAGGCAGCATAGACCCGTGCTATTCATGCACGGACCGCGTTACGATAGTAGACCCGAAGAAGCGCACGCAGGCCGTTTTGAGCAAAGACGAACTGAAGGAATACGGCGCGCATCCCGAGCATTCTCCTTTAAAGGACAAGGAGGTGAGCTTGGATGTTTGAGACATTCAAGAACATACTGCATACCGGCAACGCAACGGTAAAATACCCGTTCGCTCCGCTTAAGACGCAACCGGGCATGCGCGGTAAACCAGAGCACCGCTCAGTGCAGTGTATAGCTTGTTCCGCCTGCGCTATCGCGTGTCCGCCAAACGCCATACAAATGGAAGTGGACACGAAAGAACACACTATATCCTGGAACATAAACTACGGCCGTTGCATATTCTGCGGGCGTTGCCAGGAAGTGTGCCCCGTACAGGCCATAAGCCTTACGAACGAGTTCGAGCTCGCCGTCATGAACAAAGACGATTTGCAAGAGGAGAGCATATACACGCTTGAACAGTGCAACGTATGCGGTAGCTATTTCGCCTCGCATAAGTCGGTGGACTACGCGACGCGTATCATGCAGTCACAGGCCGGCGACGCAGACATAGCAAGCGCCATAGAGCGCGTACATTCGTGCCCAACGTGCAAGCAGAAACGCTCCGCGCTGGTAGCGGCACACGTGCCGCAGGACCTTACGAACGTGAAGGCGAAAAACGCCGCCAACGGCGCCGTGGTCACAAACGCGCTTCCAGGCGGTGTTGGTGCCGGACACGCGGAGCTTCCCGGTTCCGGGTCATACAGCCCGCGCGCGCTGGGAGCCGCAGCGTTCAACGAGGCCGTGTTCGGCACTTTGCCACTGCGCGACAGGGCTGGCGCTACGGTCCCGGTGTCCAGGGAGACGAAGGGCGGTACGCTTCCACTGCGCGACAACTCTGGCATAACGGCGCGTGTGTCCAAGCACGCAACCAGTGACGGAGTCCCGCTTCGCGACCAGTCTGGCGCCACCACGCCAATACATAAGGAA
>JAISJA010000114.1 GCA_031261765.1 Coriobacteriales bacterium
TCTCGTCCAAATCGGCAAGCCCAGACGGTATGACGCTGGCTTCATAATATCTACGTATATAGCGGTTAAGCTCGGTTCCGCTTAAACCGGATACTTTATCCGGCAAAGGCTCGTTTTCCGTCATACCCGTAAGTCCCCTGTATACGTCTGCTCCAAACTTGGCCCAGTGCGCCGTTGAAGCTATAAGCACTGGGTTGTCCTTACGAAGGCGTTCAGCCACGCGCCACGATACCGCGGTATGCGGATCAAGCAGATAGCGGTATCTCTCGTATACCTTACGTATGACGTTAAGCGAGTCGTTGCTGCTTACCCAATCAGACGAGAAATGCCTGCGCAAACTGGCGAAAGTGCCCTTATCCACAGTGAAGCGTTTACGCTCCTTTAAGTCGTCCATCCATCCGGCTATGCGCGCTCCGTCACGTCCCGTAAGCTCGAACAACAAGCGCTCAAGGTTACTGGACACCAGGATATCCATGGCAGGCGACGGCGTTATCTTGAACTCGCGTGAAGATATGTCATACGTGCCGGTGTTTATGAAATCCGTCAGTACGTGGTTCTCGTTACTGGCGCAAAACAGGTTGTCTATTGGAACGCCCATGTCCTTCGCGTAATAAGCGGCCAGTATGTTGCCAAAATTACCGGTGGGCACGCATACGTCTATATCGGACCCGGCCTCTATATCGCCGTTTTTCACCATTTGCGAATAAGCGCTTATATAATATACTATCTGCGGCATGAGACGGCCCCAGTTAATTGAGTTCGCGCTGGAGAGCCTCATGTTATATTCCCTGGATAGTTCCAGAGAGAAGCCCTTATCGTCAAACGCCGCCTTAACGGCCGTCTGGCAATCGTCAAAGTTACCGTGCACGCCAAAGACGCCAACGTTGTCACCGTCCTGCGTGACCATTTGCAGACGTTGTATGTCAGAGGTGCCGCCGCTTGGATAGAACACTATTATGTTAGTATGCTCGCGTTTCGCGAATCCGTTTAACGCGGCGCTTCCGGTGTCGCCTGACGTCGCCACTAATATAAGGTAGTCTGTCGCATCGCCCGCTCCGGTAGCGTCGCGTTTCTCTATAGCCGCCGAGAAGAAAAGTGGCAGGCATTGCAACGCCATGTCCTTGAAGGCCGACGTAGGCCCGTGCCATAGTTCAAGCACGTGCATACCGGGAGCCACGTTACGCAGGGGCGCTATGGATTTGTCGTTGAAGTTATCGCCGTATGCTTTATGCATAAGGTCGTCTATCACGTCAAACGGAAGGTCCACGCCAAACCGCCTGTATATATATGCGGCTTGTTCGGCATATGGCACATCAGCAAGGCGGCATATCTCATCTATCTTAAGCCTTGGCATAACGCAGGGAACGTAAAGTCCGCCGCCCGGGGCCATACCTTGTAATATAGCCTGTGTGAACGTCAGACGTGCGTCGTCGGGGGTGTACCCGCGTGTATCTAAGTATGTGTTGGTATAATCTTGCATAAGGATATAATACTCTATTTATCGCATAAGACGTTGTAAAGAATATGCGATTTGGAGCATAACGCGCCGCGTATGCGCGGCATCAGATATGCGACAGTCCATATTCGCAGGGAGAAGAAAGGAAATTAAATGAAGTACGCGATCGTGATATTAGACGGTGCGGCAGGTTATCCGTTGGACGTATGGGGCAAGAAGACCACGTTAGAAGCCGCCAACACGCCCAATTTGGATAAGCTCTGCGAGGCGGGCGAGGTAGGGCTTGCCAAGAACACCCCTGACGGCTTTGAGGCGTCTTCTAATATCGCGTGCACGTCTATATGCGGATACGATCCGGCAAAATACCCGATAGGCCGTGGTGCGCTGGAAGGCGCCGCGCTTGGTATAAACCTTGCCGCTGACGAAGTGGCCATGCGTACCAATCTGGTTAATATATCGCAAGATGGCATAATGGTAAGCTATTCTACTGATAATATATCAAGCGATGACGGTAGCTTGCTATATGCCGAGCTTGCCGCCGCTCTGGACGACGATACTTTCACGTTGCATACCGGAACCGGCTTTCGTGGCATATTGGTAGTGAAGGGGCACACGGAGCTCATGGACGCGGCGTTTCCCGCCGCGCACAATATGGCAGACGAGCCCGTTGATAAATACGCTTGGACCGGTCCAAAAGGCGTGCTAGAGCTTATACGTTCATATGAGGCGCGAGCGAAAGAGGTATTGGCTAACAGCCCAGTAAACGTGCGCCGCGCTGCGGACGGTAAGATGTGCGCGACCGACCTGCTCGCTTTCTGGCCGGGTCAAAAGCCCGGGTCAATGGAACCTTTTTACAAAGCATACGGAAAGCGCGCCTGCATGATATCCGGTGTTGACCTTTTGCAGGGTATAGCCATGCTGTCGGACATAGATTGCAGGCGGGTGGCCGGCGTGACTGACGGCGCCGATAACGACTACGCCGCGCAGGGCGCAGCTGCCGTAGAAGCGTTAAATGACTATGACGTGGTCATATGCCATGTAGAGGCGCCGGACGCGGAGGGACACGATGGTAACGCCGTGGGAAAGAAGGAAGCCGTAGAGGCGATTGACCGTGAGATAGTGGCGCGGCTTTGCGACTATGCCAAAGACGCTAACACACCGGATCTCAGGATACTCGCCTTGCCGGACCACCCTACGCCCGTTGCGACGAAACGGCACGGACAGGAGATGGTACCGTTCGTAATGGCGGGTGACGGCATAGAACACAACGGCGCGAAACGTCTTACGGAGGCTATGGCGAACGCTACCGGGCTCGTCGTGGACCCAGGATGCGCGCTCATGGGCAAGCTGCTTTCATGACGAAGCACAAGTCGTCCGGCAAATACGTATCGCGCGGTGGCGACAAGCTTGAAGGCGCGCTTAGCGCGTTTGGCATAGATGTCCGTGGGGCCCACTGTCTTGACGCAGGCGCCTCAACGGGCGGCTTTACCGACTGCATGCTTAAAAGCGGCGCGGCAGACGTTGCGTCCGTGGACGTCGCCTATGGGCAGTTCGACTGGGGGCTTAGAAACGACGAGCGCGTGCGCCTGTTCGAGCGCACTAATATACGCAACGTTGGCGCAGCGGAGCTTGGAGGCCCTTTCGACGTCATAGCGTGCGATATAAGCTTCAGCTCGCTTGCGGGGCTGGGCGCCGTCCTTTATCCGCTATTATCAGACGAAGGCTCACTTATAGCGCTTATCAAACCACAGTTCGAGTTGCCTAAAGACATATTGAGGGACGCCAAGCAGACTGGCGTGAAAGGTGGCATCATTATTGATACGTCCTTGCAAGTCCGTGCGGTGTCACACGCTATACGCGGGCTTTCGCAAGAGGGTTTCGTTATACGTGGTGCCACGCACTCGCCCATAAAAGGGACTAAGGGAAATATAGAGTTCTTCGTGTGGGCACAAAAGGGCGGCGATAGCGCTATTATTGACATAGAAAGTTTGGTTTCCAACGCCCATAAGGAGCTTGATTAAGTGAACATCCTGTTGATAGCCAACAAGAACAACGCGCACGCTTACGACGCTTTGCATATAGCTGAGGCTTGGCTCGGCGCGCGTGGTATAAACACCGAAAACGCGCTTTCCGATAAACTCACGATAACCAGTCCGGAGCTGGCGTCTTTACACGCGCGTGCGGGCGAGTTCGACCTTATATGCGCATTTGGCGGCGACGGGACTATCTTGCGCGGAGCGCACGTGGCGTTTGGCGCTGACGTGCCTCTTCTGGGCTTCAACTTCGGCAACCTTGGTTTTCTTACCGGCGCTCCGTCTGCGGGCGTAGTCAAGACGTTGGAAGCGGCACTTGCCGGAGAGGTGGCGTCCGAGAGGCGCACGATGCTCAAGGCCACGCTAACGTTCGATGACGATAGCACGGTATCATACTATGGTCTTAACGAGGTCACTTTGGCCAGCAACGACTTCGGAAGGGCCATGAAGGCACACGTGAACATAAACGGCGAGCATCTGTATGACTTGCGCGGCGACGGCATGATAATCTCCACGCCCACAGGCTCTACCGCATACGCGCTCTCCGCTGGAGGGCCGCTTGTCGCGCCAGGCCTGCGCGGCCTGGTGGTCGTTCCCATATCATCTCATTCGCTTGCCAGCCGTTCGGTGGTTTGCGCTGCGACTGACGTTGTGGAGATAGTCCCCACAGAGGCATCCGGACCGCAGATAGTATGCCACGTGGACGGTCAAGAGGCGTTCGCGACCGGATATTGCGACCTGGAATCTCACACAGACGCCGAACACTCTGTGGATGGCGGCGTACAAGACGTCTGCGCGCTAAGCAAGTTAGAAGTCGCAAGTGCGGCAGACGACCTTCTGCTCATACGCGCGGATGCCCCGGATTTCTACTCGCGCCTTTCATCTGAGTTCTTTGACGGCGATAAATAGGCGGTGGTATAAGCCATGCTAGACGAACTGCACGTTTCCAACCTGGCTTTGATAAAAGACGCCACTATCTCGTTCGGCTCCGGCCTAACGGTTCTAACGGGTGAGACCGGCGCTGGAAAGACGGCGCTCTTAACTTCGCTCAAGCTCCTTATAGGCGAGCGCGGCGAGGCCCGTATGGTGCGCGACGGTAGTGACGAAGCGCGCGTAGAGGCACGCTTCACGTCCGATGAAGACGAACGCATCGCGTCTCGGCGCGTGTCCAAAGACGGGCGCTCACGTTGCTCGTTCAACGACGCAATGTGCACGGTTAAGACGTTGTCAGAACAGATAGGCCCGTTCGTGGACCTTCACGGACAACACGAACACCAGTCGTTGCTTAAACCCGCCATGCAGCTGGCCGCCATAGACGCGTATGGCGCCGATAAGGTCGCGCCGGCGAAATCCGCATACGATAAGGCGTGGACGGCATATAACGCCGCCGCAAACGAGCTTAAACGCATAGACGACCTGGCGCATACGTCCGTGATGGAGCGCGAACAGGCGCAGTTCACCTTACATGAGATAGACGCGGTTGACCCTCGGGCCGGTGAATACGAAGAGCTGGAAGACGAGCTACCAAGGCTACGTAACGGCGAGGACCTGGCGCGCGGCGCCAACGCCGCGCTTGAGGCCTTGCGCGACGAGGGCAAAGTGGTCGATAGCCTGGGTGCCGCGTCAAGCGAACTTGGCAGATTATCCGGCGTAGACGGCAAACTGGACGAGATAGCACAACAACTAGATAGCATAATAATATCAACTGACGATATCACGTCAGCGTTGCGTGACTATCGCGACAGCGTCTCTTTTGACCCGAACGCGCTTGAAGAGTCCTTGGACAGGCTTGGCGCGCTGGAAGGCTTAAAGAAACGCTTTGGGCCACGTATGGAAGACGTCTTCGAGGCGCATGACCGCGCGGTTCAGTTACTTGCCTCTACAGACGATATAGAAGGACAACGCGAAATAGCGCAAGCGGCACTTACGGCCGCTGAAGCGGACTTAAGACAAAGTGCTGAGGCCCTGGCGAGCGCACGGAAGACGGCCTGCGAGGACTTCGCGCGCGAGCTTACCGGTGCCGTGGCCGACCTGGCAATGCAAAACGCGTCTTTCAACGTGGACATAAGACCGCTTGGATTCGAGCGCTGGAACGCCACGGGTTCATGCGAGTATGAACTACTATATAAGCCCGCCCCGTCCGCGAAGCCGCACGCGCTTGCGAAGATAGCGAGCGGCGGTGAGCTCTCACGCGTCATGTTGGCGCTGAAGACGATAATGCATGATGCCGACGCGGACGTCACGCTCGTCTTCGACGAGATAGATTCGGGCATAGGAGGCACAACGGCACAGTCCGTGGCCGCGCGCCTAAAAGCCCTTGCGTCCACGCACCAGGTCATTGTCGTTACCCATCTGGCGCAAATAGCCGCGGTCGCAAATAAACAATGGGTCGTGGGAAAGTTGACCGATGATAACGGAGACGTATATACGAGCATTAAAGAAGTATGTGGAGACGAGCGTGTCCTGGAGGTGGCGCGCATGTTGGCGGGCAGCACCGACGACGTGTCTGTTGAGCACGCCCGTGCTTTATTAGGGGATAATGGTTAGATAGGGAATATCAGGAGATTAAATGGACGAACAATTAGAAGTAGACATACCAACAGAGAAATTCGCCGGGCCGTCCCTTATCATCATAACCGGCATGGCAGGAGCCGGGCGCACGGAGGCCATGCACACGTTCGAGGACATGGGGTATTTTTGCATAGACAACCTACCGCCGTCTTTGTTGGTTAACCTTGTCTCGCTTGCCGGGCTTCAAAAGGGCACGGGGCGAAGGCTCGCCGTCGTGTGCGATCTGCGGCTCCAGGAGTTCTTCTCGCAATTGGAAGACGAGCTTGGCCGCATACGCGAGCTTGACATAAGTTACGCGATAATCTTCTTGGACGCAGAGGACGGCGCGCTGCTCACGCGGTTCAAAGAGACACGTCGTCGCCATCCGCTAGCAGAAGGCGGCATGACGATAATGTCTGGTATAACGCGCGAGCGCGAACAGCTTGAGGGCGTGCGTTCCATAGCCAACTACGTCATAGACACGTCGAATATCAACGCGCACGACCTGCGCGGGCAGATACGTGACATCTTCGCCGAGGAAAGCGACCAGGGTGGCCTACGCGTGTCTGTCTTCTCGTTTGGATTCAAACATAATACGCCTAGCGACGCAGATATCGTCATAGACGTGCGTTTCTTACCGAATCCGTTTTACGAACCCAGCCTAAGACAGCATACTGGCCTTGATGAAGAAGTGCGCGATTTCGTGTTGGGACGCGACGAGACACAGGAGTTCTTAAAAGCATGGAAGGCGCTTTTGGACGTCTTGATGCCCGGCTATGTGGCCGAGGGAAAACAATACCTGTCCATTGGCCTTGGTTGCACCGGCGGCCAGCACAGAAGCGTCGTGCTAGCCGAGCTAACCGGCGCATATTTAAAAGAACAAGGATACTATGTCGTGGTAACGCACCGGGACCTGCCTTTGGCAGAGCTCAACTAAGGCGCGTTAGGCGTTGGCATATGGCATACGCGACCATGTTGGATGATTAACGTGAACATAGTGGTCATAGGAGGAGGTACCGGAGCGCCCAAGAGCATACAGGCGTCACTTGCGCTTGGTGCGGACACGTCTGCGGTAGTAGCAATGGCAGACGACGGTGGCTCGTCCGGGCTCATAAGGTCTTCTACAGGACAGCTGCCGCCCGGCGACGTGCGCAAGTGCCTTATCGCCATGGCAGACGACGCAAAAGCCGGCTGGGCACAGGCATTCTCATATAGGTTCGACTATATAAACGGCCATGCCCTTGGAAACCTCATATTAAGCGCGCTCACAGACGTGGCAGGTTCGCTGCCGAAAGCCATAGAGCGCTGCGAGACGTTACTTGGCTGCAGGGGCCACGTGTATCCGTCAACGCTTGATAGCATAATATTATGTGGGCATACTCGCGACGGACGTGATATAAACGGGCAAGCCGACATATGCGCGTCCAGTACGGCTATAGACAGCGTGTCGATAAAACCGGACGCTGCCGCGTACGCGCCGGCCGTTAACGCGATACTTAACGCCGACGTAATCTTACTTGGCCCGGGGTCGTTGTTCACGTCTATTATCCCTAACCTGCTTGTAAGAGGCATAACCCGCGCCATCCGCGAGTCAGGGGCCATCGTGATATTCGTTGCGCCTTTAGCCGACGCGCAGGGTGAGACATGGGGGTTCTCTTACGCGGAGACGCTGGAGTCATTGCTGTCGTATGGCCTTGACGGCGCGCTCAGCGCCATGCTTATAAACAATCCGGGGCGCAAAGAGGCATGTGGCACCGCAACCGGCGTGTTCAAAGCCGTCAGCGGACAAGACGACTATACTAGCAAGCTATATAACAAGCCTGAGAACATAGCAATACGCGATAGCGATATAGATAGGATATGCTCGCATGGAGTGCGGCCAGTACTTGCCAACCTGTGCGACGCGAGGCATCCCTCATCACACGACGTGGGACTTTTAGCGGCGGGCATAGACGACATTATCTCGTCTGTCCGGGCAGGTGGCGTATAACATGTCTTTCTGCGCTGAGATAAAAGACGAGCTCGCACGTATAGTACCTGAACATAAAACGTGTCGAGTCGCGGAGCTGGCCGCGATATCCCGCATAGACGGGCATGTCGTAGGCGGAATGTCTTTGGAGATATCGGTTGAGAACGCCGCCGTCGCCAGGATAATCATACGGCTTCTGCACGAACTGTATTCGCTTAAGACGTCTATAACCACGCAGCGCCCGTTTGCGAACAGGGCGACTAATTATACGATCATCGTGCCTGCGCAGGCTAATAGCAAAGCGGCCATATCCGACCTTGGGCTTGACGACAAAGCCCACATAGACGAAGGCGCCAGGTTAGAGATCACGCACGCGCAATGTTGCAAGGCGTCTTATCTCCGCGGTGCGTTTCTGGCGTGCGGCTTCGTATCGGACCCGCGTAGCAAGGCGCATTTCGAGCTCGCGTGCGACGATGACACGCTCGCTCGCACGCTCATAGCGTTAATGGCCGAATGCGGTATTAAGGCACATAGCGCCACGTGGCACCACAACTGGGTCGTCTACCTTAAGGACGCCGACCAGATAACCGATTTCTTCGCGCTCACCGGTGCGCATAAGGCGGTATTGGCCATAGAGAACACCCGTGTCACGAAGTCCATACGCAACGAGGAGAACAGGCTCGTGAACGCCGAGATAGCGAACCAGGTGAAGTCCGCGAAGGCGTCTATAGAACAGGTACGCCAGATGAGGCTATTACTTGAGCGCGTCGGAAGCGACGGGCTGCCCCCGGCGCTGGTGGGGATAATAAACCTACGGTTGGAACACCCTGACGTGTCATTGCGCGAACTGGGCCGTCTTGCTAGTCCGCCTCTGTCAAAATCGGCAGTGTACCACCGCATAAGGCGCATAGAGGAAATGGCAGCACACTATGACGAAGAAGAATAATAGTATAATTATCTAACATATTTTGTGAAAGGTAAGATTCAGGAAATTAGGAGGACTTCATGCCAATCAAAGTAGGAATTAACGGGTTCGGGCGCATCGGGCGCCTCGTGTTTCGGGCAATGGAACTTGACCCAGATGTGGAAGTCGTTGCCGTTAATGACCTTGGCAAGATAGACGTCATGGCCACTTTGCTTAAATATGACTCCGTGCACGGCCGTGTATTCAAAAGCGTGGACGTTGACGGTGGGAACATAGTAGTCGACGGTCACAAGATAATAGGCGTGAGCGAGCGTGAGCCCGGTAAGATAAACTGGGGCGAGCTTGGCGTTGACATCGTAGTGGAGTCCACCGGGTTCTTCACGGACGCGGACCTCGCGCACGCGCATATAGACGCTGGCGCCAAGAAGGTTATCATATCAGCTCCTGCCACACATGAGGATATAACCATCGTCATGGGCGTTAACGACAAGGAATACGACCCGGCCAAGCATAATATCATATCAAACGCATCTTGCACGACCAATTGTCTGGCTCCGGTGGCGAAGGTGTTGCTAGATAACTTTGGTATAAAACGCGGTTTCATGAACACCATACACTCGTATACCAATGACCAGAAGATACTAGACCTTCCGCATAAAGACATGCGCCGCGCGCGTGCCGCAGCGGTGTCCACGATACCTACGACCTCAGGCGCCGCGAAAGCCGTGGCGTTGGTCTTACCTGAGCTACAGGGCAAGTTCGATGGCATGGCCACGCGCGTGCCAACGCCGGACGGTTCCATGGTGGACCTGACATGCGAGCTAGAGCGCGATGTCACTGTAGACGAGATAAACGCCGCTATGAAGGCCGCGGCCGAAGGCGAGCTGAAGGGCATCCTTGAATATACCGCAGACCCCATAGTCTCCATAGACGTAGTTGGCAACAGCTCCTCTTCGGTGTTCGATTCCGGTCTTACCATGGTGCTTGGCGGCAAGAGCAACTTCGTGAAGGTGTTCTCGTGGTATGACAACGAGTGGATGTATTCCTGCAGGGTAAAGGACCTGGCGAAGATCCTGCTATAAGTTTGACGCCGCGCAAGGGAAACTATAGAGAAGATAACATGAAGACGATAGACGATATTACTGATATAGACGGCAAGCGCGTGTTGGTGCGTGTGGACTTCAACGTACCGCTTGAGAACGGCACGGTAAGCGATGACACGCGCATACGCGCTGCGCTGCCCACTATAAAGTCACTTACGGACGGCGGAGCGCGCGTTATATTGATGAGCCATCTGGGCAGGCCTTCCGGCACGGGTTTCGAAGACGCGTATTCTCTTGGTCCCGCGGCGCGCGTCCTGGCGCGTTTGCTTGCAAACGACGTCGCGTTAGCTTCATATGACGATGCCACCGGCGGCCTTGTGTGCGACGACGCGCGCTCGAAAGCTAATGGCATGGAGCCCGGGCAGGTAATATTGCTGGAGAACCTGCGATTTGACGCGCGTGAGAAGAAAAACGACGAAGGCTTTGCCAAAGAGCTCGCATCGCTTGCCGATATATACGTTGACGACGCTTTTGGCGTCGCGCATCGCGCGCATGCCTCCGTAGAGGCCATAGCGCATATACTGCCATCCTATGCCGGACTGCTTTTATCAAACGAGGTGGAAACGCTTACTAGCATGCTAGCACATCCGGAAAGGCCGTTCGTGGCCATTCTTGGCGGTTCAAAGGTGTCAGATAAGATTAAGGTTATCGATTCGCTTTTAGATACGGTAGACGTGCTGTTGATAGGCGGCGCAATGTGTTTCACGTTCCTTGCCGCGCAAGGGTATTCGGTTGGTAAGTCGCTTTGCGAGACAGATTGGATAGACAAGGCCAAGGCGATGCTGGACAAGGCATATGAAAACGGCGTGGCCATGCTGCTGCCAAACGACGTAGTGGTCGCCGATGGTATAGACGACGTAGCCGGCGCCCACGTATGCGGTATTGACGAGATACCATCTGACAAGATGGGCCTTGACGTGGGACCTGCCACGTGTGAACGCTACGCGCATGAGATAGCTTCCGCTAAGACAGTGTTCTGGAACGGCCCCATGGGCGTGTTCGAGGTCCCGGCCTTCGAAGCGGGGACCAAGCAGGTGGCGCTGGCCGTCGCGCGTAACAAACAGGCCAACACCGTTATAGGCGGCGGCGATAGCGTGGCAGCCATACACAAGTTCGACCTTGCAAACGAGGTCACGTTCATATCTACTGGCGGGGGAGCGTCCATGCAGCTTGTGGAGGGAACACCGCTTCCCGGAGTCGTAGCACTTGGATAATAACGTCATCTATGGATAAGCGCAAACCGCTGGTAGCTAACCCCACCCGTCATTTTGGGCTTGACCCGGAATCCATGGCTTGAAACAGAATAGGAGCAGCATAATGGATAAACGCAAACCGCTGGTAGCGGGCAATTG
>JAISJA010000013.1 GCA_031261765.1 Coriobacteriales bacterium
CGCCGGATAAAGACCTCGAGTGGTCGCAAGAGGGGCTTGACGGCATAGAGCGTTTCCTGAACCGCGTATGGCGTTCCGTGTTCGACCTCACCGGCGAAGCCGTTACGGACGACGAAGGCAATATGCTATCACACTATGATGCTATGCTTAGCGACGGCGATATAGCAAAGCTCGCTGACACTTTGAACCGTGAGAGGCATCGCGTCATAGCTAAGGTGCAGCAGGACATAGAGCGATTCAATTTCAACACGGCCATAAGCGCGATAATGGAACTGGTTAACGCGGTGTCCGGCTACCTTAAAGTACCTGTCGATAAGCGCGACGCGAAGCTTGCGTCCGCGTGTGCCAAGACGCTTGTGTTGCTCGTAGCGCCTATAACCCCGCATTTCGCCGAGGAACTATGGCATGGCGCGCTTGGCAATCAGGACAGCGTACACGAACATGCGTGGCCTGAATATGACGAGTCACAGATAGCGCAGGATACGGTAGAACTTGCCGTACAGGTTGGTGGCAAGGTGAAAGCGCATATCGAGGTCGCCGCAGACGCCGCAGAAGACGACGTCAAAGCCACGGCGCTTGAAGCCATATCGGCCATAGTGGCTGGTAAGGAACCGCGCAAGGTCATAGTGGTGCCGGGCAGGTTGGTTAATGTCGTGCTGTAGCTATTGACGGGCATCTTCCATTTAGAACCTGGGGCCCCGGTTCGCGCTTCTGCTGGGCAAAGAGCGCCCGAGCATACGCGCTCACCCCCAGAACCAAAATGAAAGAAGCCCATCAATAGCTATAATGTTCTATCATCATGAACAAACTCTTACTCATAGACGGCTACAACGTGCTACGATCCGGTAGCCTGTATTCACACATAGTCACTCCGGATTATACGCATGACGTACCAAACGCCGCGCGCGAGGCGCTGCTTGACGACGTCGCGCTTTTCTCCGGACATGACTATGAGGCATGGATAATATACGACGCGGCTTATAATCCTTCCTCTGACGGTACGCCACGCGAACGCGCCGGTATAAAAGTCGTGTTCTCGCAGACGGGCACCAGCGCCGACAGCGCCATAGAGGGCATGGCACGCGCCGCCGCGTCCGTAAGACGCGACGTTTTGGTTGTCACGTCCGACGCCACGACACAGTGGACCGTGCTTGGGAACCACGTCACGCGTATGTCGGCAGAGGGATTCTGTGGAGAAGTGCGCGCGCTGAAACGCGAACTGTATGGAAAGCCGCATGCGGACCTCGTCAACGGTGGCCAACACACAGTGGCAGGCGTAGACGCACCGGTAAGCCATACGACGGCGAAGGGCGCGGTAAAACATACGCTTGGCGAGCGGTTAGACGAATCCACGCGTAAGAAGCTTGAGGGCCTGCTGTAATAATACTTTGGTATACTTAAACCAGTAATTCCAAGGTTTATCTTATCCATATATTCCACGTAAAGGAGCCCCATGCTGTCTGACATCGAGATTGCCCAGTCCGTAGAACCCAAACACATAACGCAAATCGCGTCAAAGGCCGGTGTTGACGATAAATACCTGGAGCTTTATGGCAACTATAAGGCCAAGATAGACTACAACATACTGAAGGACAAGGCGGCAAGCGGCGCTACGAACGGCAAGTTGGTTTTAGTTACCGCGATAAACCCAACGCCCGCGGGGGAGGGCAAGACCACCACAACCGTTGGCCTCTCAGACGGGCTTGCGCGCCTTGGTAAGAACGTCATGGTGGCTCTGCGCGAGCCGTCGTTGGGCCCGGTGTTCGGCATAAAGGGCGGTGCCGCAGGCGGCGGGTACGCGCAGGTCATTCCCATGGAAGACATAAACCTGCATTTCACCGGCGACTTCCACGCTATAGGGGCGGCCAACAACCTGCTTGCCGCTATGCTGGACAATCACATACAACAGGGCAACGAGCTTGACATAGACCCCAAGGCCATAACGTGGAAGCGCGTAGTGGATATGAACGACCGTCAGCTGCGCCACATAGTAGACGGCCTTGGCGGCGCCAAACAGGGCGTTCCGCGCGAGGACGGTTTCGATATAACCGTCGCGAGCGAGATCATGGCTATTTTCTGCCTGGCGACGTCCATAACAGACTTAAAAGAGCGCCTGGGCCGCATAATCGTCGCGTATAACCGTAGCGGCGACCCGGTTACCGCTAACGACTTAAAAGCCACGGGTGCGATGGCGGCGCTGCTTAAAGACGCGCTTAAGCCGAACCTCGTGCAGACGCTGGAGGGCACGCCCGCCCTTGTGCATGGCGGCCCGTTTGCTAACATAGCTCATGGTTGTAACTCGGTCATGGCCACTAAGCTGGCTATGCTATTAGGCGATTATGCTATCACAGAAGCGGGCTTTGGTGCTGACCTTGGTGCCGAGAAGTTCCTGGACATCAAATGCCGTATGGCCGGCCTTAAGCCGGACGCGGTGGTCATAGTGGCCACCGTGCGCGCGTTAAAGCACCATGGCGGTGCCGCGCTAAACGACCTTGGCAATGAGGACCTGGCGGCGCTCGAAGCCGGATTGCCCAACCTGTTGCAGCACGTTGCCAACATAACGCAGGTATATAAACTGCCTGCCGTCGTCGCGATAAACCGTTTCCCGCAAGACAGCGAGGCAGAGCTTAAACTCGTGGAGGACAAATGCAAGGAACTGGGTGTTAACGTCGCGCTTTCAGAGGTGTGGGCGAAAGGCGGCGAGGGCGGATGTGCGCTTGCAGAAGAAGTCATAAGGCTTTGCGATGACACAAGCGCCAGCGCGAACTTTACCTATTCATACGAGCTTGACGCGTCTATAGAAGACAAGCTGAACGCGATAGCTACGAAGATCTACCATGCGAAAGGCGTTGAACTTACAGCCGCGGCAAAGCAGCAAGCGCAGAAACTGACCGACCTTGGTTTCGGTAACCTTCCCATATGCGTTGCCAAGACGCAGTATTCCTTCTCAGACGACGCAGACTTGCTTGGCGCCCCCGAAGGCTTCACGGTTACGGTACGCGAACTTAAGGTGTCCGCCGGCGCCGGGTTCATAGTCGCTTTAACCGGCGATATAATGACCATGCCGGGACTTCCCAAGGTTCCCAGCGCAGAGAAGATAGACGTCGATGAGAACGGCGTCATAAGCGGCCTATTCTAGGCCGCGCCAAGCTGTGGTCCAGGCTGTGTTTTTAAGCTTGTAGTTCGGTCCACGGCATGCTGGGCCTGTCGCGTAGAACGTCTTTAAGGTACGTGTACTGTGGGTGCGCCTGAAGGAACTTGTTGGCGTTGAACCCTGCGCCACATGACGAGCACCATCTGCCAAACAGCTTGAACTCTCGCGCGCTGTCAGAAGTGCCCACCACGCCATCAACCGCCCCGCGCGGTTGATACGGGATAGGGCGTCCGGTCATGCTCATGAACTCACGCGCGTCCAGTTCGTAATGCCCGCATACCGTGCGCGAACACGGGTTGTCTTTTTGCAGATAAACGTCGTAATGATCGGCGAGTATCGCCTTTGCGACGTCGGCGTCTATACCGCCTTTATTAGCTTCTATAAGCTGCGGTATTCGTACCTGTCGTGCACCCTGGTGCCTGCGTATATCAGCATATCCCGAGTTCTTGCACTCCAGGTTACGCACAAGCGGGTCTTCCGGGGCGTTGAATCCGGCGTAATATCCGTCTTTCGTCCTATCAAGTTTCCAGAACTTAAGTCCAAGCTCAAAGCGCGCTATCTCATTTGAGCCCAGCTCTCCTATGAGCCAAGTGTTAGCGTAACCGCCGTTGTTGCCATCTAGCATGATAGCTTCAAATTCATCTATCGTGCTAGCGTACTGTATCGCCTTGCGTATACGTGCGAACTCAGGCATTCCGTCAGGGTCATATGGCCAGAAGCCGCCAATCGTAGTTTCTGAGACCATAAGTGACGCGCTCTCGTACATATCAGACATCGAGTGTATGAGCCCGGGTTGCGCTTGCATTATGAAGTGCTGACCGTTCGTTGGTACGACGTCCAGGCAAACGTTAAGGAAGTTCGATACCTCAAACGGCGCAAAACTGTTATGTGCAAGTACTATCTTATTGTCAGACGTGTACGATCCGGTCGCGATGAACGCGCTGCAACGGTCGTCAGCGCCGGTGTCAGGTTCGTTTTGCATGAGTTTGGACGCCACGGTGCCGTTTATGCCGTTTGCGTAATAGTCATCCACAAAGCTGGGCCACCAATAGTCCGTTAGCTCCATGTTTCCGTTATGCACCAGCATGTCGGAGACGTCATATGCCGTAGCGGCGCGCGCGTTCGTGCCGTCTACGATTCCCTTGAGTTCACGGATCCATTCGTCGTCCAGCTTAGGTGCCCATTTCGTGTCCACGAACTCTTTCAGGTAATCCCACTCTATACCGTAGTCTATGAAATCGGTTTTCTTCTCTACTTCTATCGAATCCTTTATCTCTGCTGATAAAAGCCAGCCATGCTGGTATCCGCGTTCGTACGGGTCACCCTCTATATGCGCGAAATTCCACCCGTCAATGTCATAGCGGTAGCCCTTGCCGTCGAGTGAGGTAATATAATTCTGTTTTCCGGTTGATTTCTGTGTGAGTGCCATGTAGACATTGTAACCGTACTTGATTCCGAATGTTAAAGGGACTATAATGAGAAACATCGAAAGCGGCTGATCTCACCCAGATGAAACGCCAATCAACAGGCGGCCGAATAGGCAAAGAGCTGGGGTGCCAGATAGCCGCTTTCACTTTTGCCGGGCCGGTTTGGCGCCTAAGCCGCCGCAATCTTCAGTCGTTGGCCCAAGCCAACTTCCCTCAGATTCCAACGACTTATGCATCCAAACCGACTCCGGCAACATCCAAAAGGGAAGCGGGCCGGTTTGGCGCCTAAGCCGCTTTGGCCCTAATGCACCGACTGATAATACGCCGCGTTCGCGGCGCCGAGTATGCTGGCGTCCCCAAGTAGGTCTGACGCCATTATCTCCATACCATGGTCTGTGCTACCGGCGCCGGGGTTTCGCATCATTAACCGCTCGGTCTTGTCCGCAACGTCAGGCAAGAAGTATTTAGCGTAGTTAGCAAGCCCGCCCGATATTATTATGGCTTCCGGCATGAATATATCGGCTATGTTCGCGAGCCCTATGGCAAGGTGCTCTTTGAACTCGTCTATGGCATGTTTTGCCACGTTGTCATTGTCTATGAAAGCATTGAAGATATCAGCTATGGTCAGGCTATCAGAGGCGTAGTCAATGTTATCGCGGCTGGTCTCAACTGAAGCTATCAAGCGTACGGTTCTCATAAGCCCGGTAGCGCTCACGTATTGCTCCCAGCATCCCTGTTTACCGCACGAGCACGTGCGTCCGTGCGCGTCTATGACCATATGCCCAAGTTCTGAGTTCATGACCATCTTGCCGTCGCACATGATACCGGACCCTATTCCGGTACCTAACGTAAGCACCACCACAGATTGCCTGCCATACGCCCTGCCTGCCGTCGTCTCGCCTAATAAAGCAACGTCCGCGTCATTTGCCAGCACGAATTTCGCGTACTGCACTTTTTGCGCTATGCTGCTTTCCGCGAGCGCCTTCTTTATGCCGTCCAGCAACGCTACGTTCTTCCATCCCAGGTTGGGCGCGTATATGACTTGCCCTTTATTTATGTTGACCTGGCCGGGTGCGCCTATGCCAACGCTGGCGAGCAAGGCGCCGCGTTTATCCAACCATATAACGCATTGTTCTATAAGATACGCTATGTAGCGTATGGCGTCATCTGGATCCAGGCTTTTATCAGGGTCTTTTGTCGAGACGCGATAAGCTATCCTGTTGCCGCCCAAAGGGTTGGTCACTTCCACGAGCCCGGACGCTATGCCGGTTCCGCCTATGTCCATCCCCAGGGCGAAGCTCTTATTCCTGTCATCCCGGTCGGTATCAGGCGTTTGGCGGACGTTAGGTTGCCTGCCGCCCGCGTGTCGGTGGTTCATATCCCACGTGACGTCGTCCATCACTATCATGTCCAGGTCGTTTAAACCCACATGCGGGCCTATGCCGTTGCCAAACGAGCCGATGTCGTCAAGTATGAGATAGTCAAGGTTGTTCAGGCCTTGGTTATACAGGTCCCAGCCCCCAAACGGGTCAGTGTCGCCATTGGTGAATGCGTCAAACATGTTCATATCATACAGCAAACAGATAAATATGCTTAAAGCTCACGTTAAGTACATACGTTAAGCACATATGTAATTAGGGCACGCAAACTCCGCGTTCATTCCTGCGCCCTTATCCATAAACCTGTAATATATATAAGTAACGATATTTTACAGAGGAGATAAGACTTGCTACCTATAACCCCAAGGGGTTTCAGAGACATTTTACCTGAAGAAGCGCGATTGCGCGAGGTGATACGCATGCGTGCGCGCGACGTTTTGGACGGCGCCGGATACATGCCCGTGGAGACGCCAACGCTTGAGAAACTTGACGTGCTCTTGCAGGGCGGCACCCTTGACGCCATGCCGTTTAGGCTGTTTGACACAGACGACGAGCTCTTGGTTCTGCGCCCGGACGTGACGTTGCCCATAGCGCGCCTTGTAGCCACGCGTATGGGACATGACGAGCTGCCGTTGCGCCTGCGCTACGTAGAGCCAGTGTTCCGCGAGGAAGAAGCGCTAAAGGGCGCGACGCGCGAGTTCACGCAAATAGGCATAGAGGCCATAGGACTGGACGGTGCCAAGGCAGACGCAGAGGTCATAAGCCTGCTGATAAGCACGCTTGAGGCGGCGGGGCTTGGTGAATTCACGGTCGTGTTATGCACCGTGGGGGTCTTAAAAGAGCTTTTGGATAAGTGCGAGAACGACTGCGGCACAGACGCGCAATGGAGCAGCGCCGTTTTAACGGCATGCCACAAAACCGACTTCGTTTCGATAGAACGCCTGGCACGCGACGCGCGCATGGACGCGCGGCATACAGACGCCCTTATAGGGCTTACTGCCTTAAGCGGCGGTGGCGAGGCTATAGACGAATGCAAGGATATAACGACGCCGTTTGGTTGTAACGACGGTCTCTCTCAGCTTGCTGACACATGGGACATACTGGCTTCCAAAGGCTACGAGCGTCACTTGCGCATAGATTTCTCTGTCATGAGCGCGTTTGACTATTACACCGGCGTAGTGTTCGAGACATACGCTCCGGGCGTAGGCCGCTCGCTTGGCGGGGGAGGCCGGTATGACCACATGCTGGAGGCATTTGGCAAGAAGGCGCCGGCGGCCGGTTTCGCCATATCATTGGAACGCGTCATGCAGGCGCTGTTCATACAAGGCGTTAAACATGCGGATAAGGGCGGTGATGCGCATGAGTAACGCGAACGCAAGCCGCGTGTTCGGCCAACGCCCGCTGCGTGTGGCCATTCCAAAAGGCAGCCTGTATAAAGATAGCCTTGCGGCGTTCACGGCAGCCGGGCTGGACACCTCAGGCCTTCACGACCCCGGAAGGCAGTTGGTGATATATAACGACGACGTTGAGTTCTATATATTGCGCCCAACTGACATACCGGTGTTCGTTAACTCGGGCGGCGTGGATTGCGCCATATGCGGGAAAGACTCGCTTGTAGAGTCCGCGCTTGAAGTCGTCGAGCTCGTGGACCTGGGTTTTGGCGCGTGCCGTTTCGTGGTCGCCCGCCCGGCAAGCGCGGCAAAGGGCACCGAACCGCTTAACGCGTCTGGCGCGGCCAGCATCGCGGGTGCAAGGCGCCTTAAGGTCGCTACAAAATACCCCCATATAACGCAACACTATTATGATAGCATCGGCGTGCAGGTTGAAATCGTGAAGATGCACGGTAACATAGAGCTCGCTCCGCTTGCGCATATGGCCGACTGCATAGTGGACATAACGGCGACCGGTACGACGCTTCGCGAGAACAACCTGGAGATAGAAGACGACGTGCTGGCGTCAACGGCGCGATTCGTAGGCAACGTCGCGAGCACGCGTATAGACGGGCGGGTACGTAACCTGGCCAACGCCATGCGCAAAGCCTTATGAAACAGCGAATCAGAACATCTGCGAAGACAAGGAGCATCCAATGCAAGTAGTTAACTTACAACCGGGCGAGAAACCATCGCGCGACCTCGTGGCGCGCAGCTCGGCTTTCAGTAAGGAAGTGCGTGAGACCGTCGCGCAGATAATACGTGGCGTACGCGAGCGCGGAGACGCCGCCCTGCATGACTACACGCTTGAGTTCGACAAGGTAGACGTCAAGAACCCGCACATAAACGCGCAGGACATAGCGCGTTCCGTACAGGTGGTCAGCCGTCATATGAAGGCTGGCGTCGCAGACGCCATACAGGCGGCCGCGGCGAACATAACGGCGTTCCACGAGAAGCAACGTCGTAACAGCTGGTTTGACGTACGTGAGAACGGCGCTTTCGTTGGCAGCAAGGTCACGCCGCTTGACAGCGTTGGCATATACGTACCGGGCGGCAGGGCGCTTTATCCGTCCACAGTCCTGATGAACGCCATACCGGCGAAAGTAGCCGGCGTGCGCCGCATCGTCATGATGACGCCGCCGGATAGCAAGGGCAACATAGACCCCGCGTTGTTGTTCGCGGCCCATATATCCGGCGTGACTGAGATACACGTTGTAGGCGGGGCCCAGGCCATAGCGGCCTTGGCCTATGGTACTGAGAGCATCAAACCCGTGGATAAGATAACCGGCCCCGGAAACGCGTTCGTCGCGTGCGCCAAACGCATGGTAGCTGGCGACGTCGGCATAGACATGGTAGCCGGTCCCTCTGAGGTATGCGTGCTCGCGGACGATACGTCGGAGCCGTCCCTTATAGCCATTGACCTCATGGCGCAAGCCGAACACGACCCGCAGGCCGCGTGCTTTCTGGTGACGACGGACCCGGAGCTTGCCACAGACGTGCCGGATGAGATAAACGCGTTCATGGAGGACTCCCCACGCGCTGACATAACACGTAAGAGCCTTGACGACAACGGCGTGATATTCGTCGCGCCGGACCTTTCGACCGCGTTGTTGGCGGCTAACACCATAGCTCCGGAGCACCTTGAGGTGCATATGGATAACGCGATGGACCTGTTGGGGTTAATAGATAACGCAGGCGCCATATTCTTAGGGCCATGGACGCCCGAGAGCGTTGGCGACTACGTGGCCGG
>JAISJA010000060.1 GCA_031261765.1 Coriobacteriales bacterium
ACCCTGTCGTATACGTATACGTTCTGTCCGCTACCCATCATTATTATGCGTCCGTTGCCGTTAAGGTTGAACCAGCCTAAAGCGGGTGTGCCGTCCGGCAGTGGTACGTCTGTCTCAGACGGCCCGGTAAGCGGGCCGTTTATCATGCACAGTTTGCCGTCGCCATATGCCGCGACGTATTCGGTGTTGTCATAGCGGGCAAAGTACGCGGGCATGTGGACATTATCGCTGAAAACCTTCAGCTGTGTGTACGAATTATTGAAATACACGCCCACCGCGCTACCGGTTCCACTAACCGTTACGACGGTTATCTTGTCCTCAAACTGCGTGAAAGACTGGACCGAGCGCACAAGCGGGGCGGAGATCGTCTTCTTCTGATAGTCCAACAACAGCAAGTTGCCCTTAGCGTCTATGCCATAGAACTGCCCCGTGGAAGATTGACTGAACGCCATCGCCGTCACGTCTGAGTTAAGCGTGGTCGTGACGTTATACGCGTGGAGCGTGTCCGCCGCGGCCATGTATATGTATTCGTGCTGCGCGGCGCCGTTTTCCGTGAAGTCGTGCTCAAACAAGAAGTATTTCGACTGGTTGTCGGTATCAACCACCTTTAGCGTCTGCGCCGTGCCGGCGTCTGCCGCCGTAAGCGACGCGGCCGGTATTGAGAAGTCCTTCACGGATATATTAGTGGGATCAGATATGTCCAACATGGCAAACTGGTTAAACGTGCCAAACTGCACGACCGCCCACTTGGCGTCGCGCGTCGCGTTTATCGCGGCTATGGAGGAGCCTATGTTAGCCACGGTGTCAGTGTCCGGCTTCGTTGGTAGCAGCGTAGCGTAGTCAAGCCAAAGCACTTCGTCGCTGCCTATAGTGAAGTTCTTCTGCCAATCTGTATACGCACCGTCCGTGCCTATCCATAACTTTATCTTATGGTCGCCCACGTCAAGTACGCTTTGCCCTGGAGTAGCGTATGTCTGGTCTTTGTCGTCTATGGATACGGACGCCCCCGCGGGCGTGGAGCCAACCTGAAGCGAGCCCGTGCGCACGATGTCTCCGCCGCTTATGCTTATGCGGTGTCCCATTAACCAGAACATGGAGTATCCTACTATGAGAATAACCACAAGGATAACCGCGCCATACTTTAACAGGCGCATACGCAGCTCGCGCTTGCGGACCTTGTTTATCTCTTGCTTTATCCTGTCGAGTTTTTCGTCTGGCATCGCTTTTATAACCTATGCAGCGTCGGCGGCCTTATCCGCGGTTTTCGCTTTACCTTCGGACGCGGCTTTGCCCTCGGACGCGACTTTGTCCTCAGCCGCAGCCGTGCCATCTGCCTTGCCGGCGGCCACCTCATCATCGGTGACAATCTGCTTGGACGGGTATTTCGTCCTTGCCTCTTTCTTGTACTTGGCCGTCACGTCGAACTTATCCATGTATTTGCCTATCATAAGACGCGTCTGCGAATAATACGCGCTGGCGGCGGAATACACCACGGCGGTTATCGGCGCTAGAATCCATTGTACTACCATAAGTATATTGCGCGAACGCCCATATTGCGCAGGACGTTTGGGCAGTATCGTAAACGATAGCAGCAGCGTTATGAGTATGCCTATTATGGCCACGGTCTGCACGTTAGATATGACTATGGGAAGCTGATGCGCAGCGAACTCCTTGTCTGACTGCGGGTTCAAGAACAGCGGCCCCCAGCCGCCTACCGCCACGACGACGGCCATGTAAGCCTGCGACACGTGCGCGTCAAGCAGGCGCATAAACCGCGAGATGCCACGTACGAAGCTTATCTTGCAGTCCTTGCGCGCCAGGTTCTTCGCTACGTATGGCACGTCCGAGCATCCGTATGCCCAGCGCCTCACTTGTATGAACTGCGCCTTCAGCGTCTTGGGGTATGTGTCAGACAGCACAGCGTCCTGCCCTATGGTCACGTGTAGCGGTTTCACGTAATAGTCACCGTCAAAGTGAAAATAGCTGCGCCAATACTGGTGACCGTCTTCAACTATGGTGCGCGTAGACCAAAAATCCATGTCGATAAGCGCGCGCAGCCCCTGGGCGTGCGAGGCGAAGTTGCGCAGCGAGTATGGGCGCATGGAAGATATGACGTTCCAAAACGAGTTACCTGTGGCTACGACACGCATGGGCGCCGGCACGTCCCATATGTTGTTAGTGAACACGCACACGGGCTGGAACGAATAGTGCTGCCTGTTAGGCGTGACGATGAACTCGTATGACAGGTACGTGAAGTATATGGGGGACACGATGTTGTCACAGTCCAGCGTAGTGACTATCATGTTGTCCGGGTCCATGTCCTTTTGCTTTATATATTCCGCGAACCGTCTGCCGGCGTTGGTTATGTTCGCGCCCTTCCCCACTATCTCGTCTTTGACTCCCGCCGGATGCTCGTAAGTCAACAGGTCGCAAAACGTACCGGTGAAGTCCCGTTCCACCTGCGATATAGTATCCTTAGCCGCTTGTCCGCCGCGCTGTTCGTATGCCACCACGACTATTATCTTGTCGTTGTCGTAGTCTGATTCCGCGATGGCGTCTATCGCCGGCTTTATGACGTCGTAGCTCTCGTTATATAACGCTATCATAGCAACATGATATATATCGTCAGGCTTTGGATAGTCTCCCATGTCCATGAGCATGTCCAGGTTCATGGCGTGTTGGCGCGCCCCAAACGCCTTTGAGTTTATCAGCTGGTCGCCATAGCGCAAAAGCGCTTCTTGCGGATCGTTCAGGTCGGCCAGGTAGTATTTCCAATCTACGCGCTCAGCTTTGTGCAGGCTGCGCATGCCGCGTATGGCGCTAGCGGCCATGGAGAGCGCCTTCGCGAACGACACGGCAACGACCAACAGCACCAATAGCGACGCGACAAGCGCGTTGAACACCGATGCAAGCACTATTACGATGATTATTCCGTAGCTGCATAAGCCCGGTAAAATCTCAAAGAAACGGTACGCGCCGCTGCGCTTCCCAAGTGGTATTTCTATATTCTTCATCGTGTTATATTATAGCGCTACGATATAGCGTTACAATATATTGATATATGAAGCTTATACGCAGCCATAAGCCCGGCTCCAAGATAGCCACGCTGGTATATATAGTGTTTGCCCTGTTCCTTGGGATCTTCGGCATCGTCACGTCGCAGATAGGCATGGACGGAGGACCGGACATATGGGCACAGGTATACCGCATAGATTCCATACTTAACGGCGACGTCACCGCTCATCCGGTAACTACGGCGTCGTATTGGTATTCCAACCCAGACGAGAACTACGGTGGCGCCGTCAGCTGGGACATGGTTAACCTATCGCTTGAACACCCTGACTGGAAGCGCCTGTCGCTGCCATATGACGGCACTGTCACAAAATATGACGATAAGACCGCTGACATGGTGTTCAGCAATACGGCCATATATTCCCCGTTGTCATACATTCCCTATTTGCCAACGCTTGCCGCGTCGCGCGCGCTTGGACTTGACGCCGCCACGTCATATTACCTAATGGAGATAGTGGGGCTTTTGTTCTTCATAGCTATAACCTCTATAGCGATAAACCTGTTGCCAAGCTTCAAAACGAAGATAGTGCTCATAATACTGCTTTTGAGCCCGTTTTTCGCCGGACTCATGTTCTGGAAGATACTGTTCCCGTTCGTGTGGGCATTGTCGGGCGTTGGCACGTCACCGGCGTTCTACATAACCACTGACACTACCGTGACGTCTATGGCTATCTTGCTAGCATGCTCTATGGCCCGCTCGTGCGTGAAACCGCCCGGACGCCTGTTGTCCCTTGTCATGGTAGTGGCAGCCGCGCTTCTTGCGTTCGGCAAGTTCGCGTACGCGCCACTTTTATTCGCGCCGCTCTTACTGATGATCTTGCACCGCAAGATGCGCGGACGCTACATACTCATAATAGGTTGCGCAATATCGTTGGTCGCGCTGGTCGCGTGGACCTCGCTGTTCGGCTCGCATCCGGTTACAGACAACGTATCAGCCGCAGAGACCTCCAGGCGCCTTCACGGCATATTCACCGACCCGTTGAACTTCTTAGCGAACGTAGGTTGGAACATAATAACGCTGCGCGGCGAGGCCGATACGTCGCCCATATGGGAGAACTGCATGATGGGCGTACTGTACGCGATGATGCTGTTCGTTATAATAGCGTCGATTATATCGCGCGCTAAAGGGCACATAAGCAAACGGCAGCTCGCATACCGGATAATAGGCACGCTCTTCGTATTCGCGTCCATGCTGGCCATATACACGGCGGAATACCTAAAGTTCGACGACATGCAGAATTTTGGGATAAACGGCATACAGCCGCGCTACATATTGCCGTTGGTGGTGTTCCTGCTGCCTATGGTCTGCGGCTATATTGGCAAGCGCAAGCACACGCAAACGACATCACGTGTAAGGGTATTCCGATAACGTAACAGGCATACAGGGGG
>JAISJA010000065.1 GCA_031261765.1 Coriobacteriales bacterium
ACCTATAGTGAACTGGCTCTCGTCGTTTGGGCTTGGGTGGCTTTCTGCCGCGGCCCCGGTTATAGCCGTCGTGATAACAACGCTCGTCGTAAGCTACGTTACACTCATATTGGGCGAGCTGGTGCCAAAGCGCATAGCGCTGTCCAACCCGGAGGGCGTGTCAATGCGCGTGTCCGGCCCAATTCGCGTGTTCGAGCGCATAACGGCCCCGGTCGTCGCCTTCCTTGCCATGTCCACGAACGCCGTGGCCAAGCTGTTTGGCATAAAACACGCGGCTGATCCGTCGCAGGTGAGCGAAGACGAGATAAAATACCTCGTGACCGAGCAAGACTCCCTTCTTGACGAAGAGAAGCGCATGATAACCGAGATATTCGATTTGGGCGATACGGTCGCGCGAGAGGTCATGACGCCACGCGTGGACATGATTTGCGTAGAGGACGACTCGACGGTCATCCAAACAGTGGAGCGCATGCGCGGGACCGGCTTGTCACGCGTGCCGGTGTTCCACGAAAGCCCAGACCGCATAAAGGGCATGGCCATGATAAAGGACCTTATCATCCCGCTCGCGGACGGGCGTTTCGACGATCCCGTAACGGACTATATGAGAGACGTTGTCTTCATACCTGAGACGAAAGACATATTACCGCTTTTGGGCGAGATGCAGACTTCGCACCAACAGGTCGCGATAGTCGTTGACGAATACGGTGGCACGGCCGGGCTCATAAGCATAGAGGATATCGTAGAGGAGATAGTCGGCGAGATCTCAGACGAATACGACCCCGATAACAAATACCAAACACAGCTCTCAGAAGACGAATGGCTCATAGACGGGCGTCTGCCCGTAGACGACGCGCAGGAGCTTGGCTTCCCGCTTGAGGAAGCGGACGACTACGACACCATAGCCGGCTGGCTCTTGGACACCATAGACACCGTGCCGGAGGTCGGCGACATATTCGATATACAAGGCTATCGCTTTAAGGTACAATCCATGCGCAGGAACCGCATATCCATGTTGCGCGTAAGCAAATTGCCTCCACAAGACTCCGCCGACGACTGCGATGACGCAGAAATTCCATTATAATTATATGAATGTGCGGGATATGCGGTTTTATCGGAGATAACCTTTTAAGTACGGCTTCTGAGAGAGAGGCCGTACTTAATTCTATGATGCAATCCATCGTCCATCGTGGCCCCGATGACGCGGGCTCATACATGGACGACACCGCCTCACTTGGTTTCCGGCGTTTGTCAATCATCGACCTGGACCATGGGCACCAACCCATGGCCAACGAGGACGGTAGTGTAATAGTCACGTTCAACGGCGAGATATACAATTACAGGGAGATACGCGAAGGGCTCGTAGCCGCGGGCCATACGTTTGCTACGGACGCAGACACAGAGGTCTTAGTGCATGGCTGGGAGGAATATGGCGAAGGGCTCCTTGACCATTTGCGCGGCATGTTCGCTTTCGTCATATGGGATAAGCGCGGCGGCGCGAACGGCGGTGGCGGCGCGAACGGCGGCGGCGGCGCGAACGGCAAGGTGTTCGCCGCTCGTGACTTCTTTGGTATCAAGCCACTATACTATGCTGTTATCAATAGAACATTAGTATATGCTAGCGAGATAAAGGCAATCCTGGAGTATCCCGGATACGAACGGGAGCTTAACCTGGAAGCCTTGGAACAGTATCTTAGCTTCCAGTATTCTGTCCTGCCGGAGACGTTCTTCAAAGGCATATATAAGCTCAACGCCGGCCACTATCTTACGTTTGACGTCGCGACCGGCGAGGCGAAGACCACGCGATACTTCAACCCGCTTCCAGACATCTTGGCACAACAAGCCGCGGCGACCATATCGCGTTCGCCGGCAGATCAACCAACAGACTTCAACAACACCGTGGACGCCGTGGAAGCGGTTATGAAAGACAGCGTCAAAGCACATATGGTGTCTGACGTAGAGGTCGGATCATTGCTCTCAAGCGGCATAGACTCGTCATATATAACCGCGCTCTATCCAAACAAGAAGACGTTCACCGTTGGTTTCGAGACGGCGGACGGTGTTAAGTACAACGAGATAAGTTATGCGAAAGACTGCTCGGCAGAGCTTGGCAAAGAGAACATAAGCCGTGTCATATCGCCTGAGGACTACTGGGAGTCCATACCAAAGATCATGTACTATATGGACGAGCCGTTGGCGGACCCTTCATGCGTGGCTCTTTATTTCTTGGATAAACTCGTCGCCGAGGACGTAAAGGTGGTGCTCTCCGGCGAAGGGGCAGACGAGTTCTTTGGAGGGTATCCCATATACCACGAACCGTTCTCGCTTGCCGGATACCAGAACATACCACGCTGGATACGTCGCGTGCTTGGAGCGATCGCGTCCAAGCTGCCACGCGGGTTGAAGGGGCGTAGTTTCCTTATGCGGGGTGCCAAAAGCGTTGAGGAACGTTTCATAGGCAACGCTTATAACTTCACGTTCGAGGAGCGCGCGGCCATGCTGAAACACACGCAAAGCGCTACGCGCCCGGAAGACTTAACGGCCCCGTTCTACGCGCAGGTAGAAGAAGCAGACGACACGGCCAAGATGCAGTATATAGATTGTACTTTCTGGCTTATAGGCGATATATTGCTAAAGGCCGATAAGATGGCAATGGCGCATTCGCTTGAGAGTCGCGTTCCGTTTTTGGATAAAGAAGTGTTCGCGCTTGCCCGCAAGCTGCCGCTTGGCTATCGCTACCATGGCAATACGTCTAAATACGCGTTGCGCGAAGCCGCTGCGCGAGTGCTGCCAAAACGCGTCGCGCAAAAACCCAAGCTTGGGTTTCCCGTACCAATGCGAGTATGGCTTAAGGAAGATAAGTATTATGACCACGTGCGCGAGGTGTTCACAAGCGAAGAGGCCCAAGAGTTCTTTCATACTAGCGTGCTAGTACAATTGCTTGATGACCATCGCGCGGACAAAGTGGATAACAGCCGTAAGATATGGGCCGTGTACGTGTTCCTCGTCTGGTACAAGGTCTTCTTCTAGCAGCCACGTATTTGACGCATAAGCCAGCTATATCCTCTTGCATTGGCGATGAGCCAACTTCGTTCGAACCCATATCACCGCCATCATCTGTTCCCGCGCACATGGCGTATCGTTATAATATATACATAGGATCCATAAGGCAACCAGGGAGGAAATAATGAGTACGATAATCGATGTATATGGTCGCGAGATACTTGACTCACGCGGTAACCCAACCGTAGAGGTAGAAGTCGCGCTTGACGATGGCTCTGAAAGCCGTGCGGCCGTACCGTCCGGTGCGTCCACGGGGGCGTTCGAGGCATGCGAATTGCGCGACTCAGACGATAAGCGCTACCTTGGCAAGGGTGTTGCCAGCGCGGTAGACCACGTTAACAACGAGATAGCGGAAGCCATAATAGGCCTGGAGGTGACAGACCAGCGCGCCATAGACAAAGAGCTCATAGAGCTTGACGGTACGCCGAACAAGACCAACCTTGGCGCGAACGCCATATTAGGCGCGTCTTTAGCGTGCGCCAAAGCCGCCGCCGAGTCCAGCGAGCTTGCGTTGTATAGCTACGTTGGCGGTGCGAACGCGCACGTGCTTCCCGTACCGATGATGAACGTGCTTAACGGCGGTGCCCACGCGTCCAACAACGTCGACTTCCAGGAGTTTATGATAATGCCGGTTGGCGCTACGTCTTTTTCTGAGGCGCTCCGCTGGTGCGCTGAGATATACCACACGCTCCAGGGCGTGCTTAAAGGCAAGGGCCTCGCAACGACGGTTGGCGACGAAGGCGGTTTCGCCCCGGACCTTGAGAACAACGAAGCGCCGCTGGCGTTGCTGGTGGAAGCCGTTCAAGCGGCCGGATACAAGACCGGCGAGCAGATAATGTTCGCTATGGACCCGGCGTCATCTGAGTTCTATGACGCCGACAAGAAGCGTTACGTGTTGGCAGGCGAGGGCGGACGCGAACTTACCAGCGAGGAAATGGTCGACTATTGGAAGACGCTGGTAGACAAGTATCCCATAATATCCATAGAAGATGGCATGGCAGAGGAAGACTGGGACGGATGGAAGCTCCTCACCCAGGCCCTTGGCGATAAGATACAGCTTGTCGGCGACGATCTGTTCGTGACTAACAAGGAGCGCCTGCAAAAGGGCATAGACCTTGGGGTCGCGAACGCCATCCTCATAAAGTTGAACCAGATAGGCTCACTAACCGAGACGCTTGACACCATAGAGTGCGCGAAGCAGGCAGGGTATACGTGCATCATCTCGCACCGCTCTGGCGAGACCGAAGATACTACGATAGCCGACCTCGCGGTTGCCGTTAATTCCGGACAGATAAAAACCGGCGCGCCGTGCCGTACGGACCGCGTCGCTAAGTATAACCAGCTGTTACGCATAGAAGAGCAACTAGGTGACTCCGCAGAGTATCTTGGCCGTAACGCGTTCTACAACCTATAACTCTCGCATATGGACTTCGAGAAATACCTAAGCGATAACGCCGGTAGTATAAATGACGTCATAGCGTCGTTTTATATAGAACAGAAATCTGCCGACATCGCGCGATACCTGTACACTCCGCTTGCGAAGTACAGCGCGAACGGCGGTAAGCGACACAGGCCGCTTATATGTATATTGGCATGCAGGGCAGTAGGCGGTACGACCGCCCTTGCCTTGCACGCCGCTGCCGCGATAGAGCATTTCCATACCGCCGCACTTATCCACGACGATATTGCCGATGAGTCCACTATGAGGCACGGTGCGCCATGCCTGCACCTGACAGAGGGAATGGGCCTTGCGATAAACGCCGGCGACCTTGCGTTGTCGCAGGTTACCGGTACGGTGCTACAAGACGAAGCGCTTGCAGACGACGTGAAGCTACGCGTGCTGAACGAGCTTGTCAACATGACCACGCGTACGATAGAGGGACAGGCCCTTGATATAGGCTGGGCGCGCGACGGGCGCTTCGACCTTACCGTCGACGATTATCTGCTAATGGCCACGCATAAGACGGCGT
This sequence comes from Coriobacteriales bacterium, assembly GCA_031261765.1. Next base: position 5,031 of record JAISJA010000065.1, read on the forward strand.
ATTATTCCGGTGGCGTTCCACTTGCGGTCGGCGCGATAATAGGCGGAGGCAACGAGAGGGAGATAGAGACGCTCAGGTCGTTTGGTATGGCGGCGGGCCTTGCGTTCCAGATACAGGATGACCTGCTTAACCTTGTTGGCGACGAGACAAAACTTGGCAAGGACTTCCGCAGCGATATAACAGAAGGCAAACGCACGCTGCCGGTAGTCTACACGATACAGGAGTGCGGCCGCTCAGACATCGACAGTTCCAAACGCCTTGTCCAGATACTCTCTTCGCATACGTCAAGCGTGCGCGAGCTTGACGAAGCCGTTTGCATAATGCGCGAAGCAGGCGCCATAGAATATGCACACGATTACGCTAGCAAGCTAGTAAACGACGCCACCGAAGCGCTTATAAAAGAGTTGCAGCCAAGTAACGCGCGGGACTTGCTTGTCTCTATGGGGGACTTCTTCATACGCAGAAACGCCTAGTTTGGCACCTAAGCCGTCGATGGCCGACCTCATTGGGCATGAGCCAACTTCGGTCGTCCCTCAACGGCTTATGCACTCAAACCAGACGTTCTGCGCAGAGACGCCTAGTTTGGCACACAATCGTCATTCTGCGAGCCGCGTAGCGGCTGCGCAGGATCTTTTTACCATGACGCGTTTAGAACCAACGAGGTGAGTGCATAAGACATTTTTAGATGCACGAAGTTGCCTTTGGGCAATGAGTGTGGCTTAAAATGGCTTAGGTGCCACCTCGTTGGTTCTAAGTTCGGCGGGCATCTTGCTCTCGTCTAACACGGTCGTGCATTTGGGACAGCGCACGGCGAGCCTTGGGATCTCCTCCGCGCAATACGGGCACGTCTTCGTCTGCTCGCCGGTGGGTTTCTTGTTCGACACCTTGTTAATGGCCTTTATCATAAGGAATATGACCAAAGAGAACACGAAGAAGTTTATCACGGCCTGAATGAACTTGCCATACGTTAGCACCGCCGCGTCATTGCCAAGCCCAAGCGTGAAAGACAACGCCGAGAAGTTTATGCCCGCGGTTAGCAGCGACAGCAATGGCGTTAATATATCGTTGACAAGCGAGTTCAGAATGGCCGTGAACGCTCCGCCTACTATCACGGCGACCGCCAGGTCCATTACGTTTCCGCGTGCGATAAAGCTCTTGAACTCGTTCCATAATCCATGCATTGGAGCACCCATCTACTTTCTATGATCTGCGTTTACCTATAATATAAGTATAGGTTATATTATTTCTTTTGCTTGAACCTTACATGAAAACGCAACAATATAGAAAGGTAAGGAACCAATGCGTTGCCCTGTATGCGATTCGCTTGACTCGAAAGTCATAGATTCACGTCCCTCCGATGACGGTATGTCTATCCGCAGGCGCCGCGAATGTCTTGCGTGCGGGAAGCGGTTCACTACCTATGAGGTGCATAAGATCTCACCGCTTATCGTGTTAAAGCATGATAGGAGCTCAGAGCCTTTTGACAGGGACAAGATCATGCGCGGCCTTATGCGCGCTACGGCAAAACGCGATATTCCGGTAGCGAAGTTAGACGAGCTCGTGGACGACGTCGAGGCCGAGCTTAGGGCGCTACCTAGAAACGAGGTGCGTTCAGACGTTCTGGGTGATATGGTGTTGAACCACTTGCGCGAGTTGGACGACGTGGCCTATATACGCTTCGCGTCCGTATATAAGGACTTCAAGAACGCTGCCGAGTTCAAGGCGGCGCTACAGGTGCTTGATGATGAATAGCTTTCATGTCATTCCGTTATCCCATTACGTCATTCCGGGCTTGACCCGGAATCCACGACATCTATTTGCGAGGCGAACAAGCCTATGAACACGATAACCCTGGCGATAAAGCGCCTGGATAAGCGAACACCCATGCCAGCTTACGCGCATGTCGGCGACGCGGGCCTTGACTTAACGGCTGCCGAAAACCTTACTATAGCTCCGGGTGAACGCCGTCTCATACCAACCGGTATAGCCGTCGCCATACCGGAAGGCTACGCCGGTTTCGTGCAGCCACGCAGTGGCCTTGCCATAAAGCAGGGCATGTCAATAGTGAATACGCCTGGTCTTATCGACAGTTCTTACAGGGGCGAGATAAAAGTCATAGCTATAAACACCGATCAGCATGACACTATAGACGTGCACGCCGGTGACCGTATAGCGCAACTTGTCATATTGCAAGTACCAAAGGTGTCGATAAAAGAGGTCGATACGCTAAGCGAGACCGAGCGCGGCCAGGGAGGTTTCGGCTCCAGCGGCGTTTAGTTGTGGTTCCATGGGCCGCATTCCGTGGGGCGGTGAAGCCATTCCAAGCGGCACAAAAGTTCCGTGAACGGTTATATTTTTCCACTTTTTCTAATTTCCTACATACAATCTACACACTAGCGCCATTTTCTGGGTATCGCGGCAACCTGCGAGCAGCATTCATGTTAAAACTATCCTTACACGAAAAGCGGCTTTGGTATAAAAGCCACATTACTGGGACCTAGTAGAAAGAGGTTAAGCATGGGAAACGTTGCAAGGAAAGTAAGTGCGGCAATCATAGCCGCAATGGTCGCGTGCATGATGGTGCTAACTGTGTCGGCTCAGCCGGCGTTCGCAGATAGTCCAACTTCACCGTCGCAGGCTCCGGCCGAGTCCGCGGTAACTGGAAGCACCGCAGTATCAGTTACTGTCACTAGTGACACTTATACAATGAACTTCGGCATCAAATATGCCGGTAAGTCAATCGAGATCTTCATTTACTCGACGCCACAGCTTGTGGGCTCTTACACGGCGGATGCCAATGGTTCAGTTGCTATTCCTAACGCTGATATCGCCGCGCTTGGGCTTGCAGGCGGACAGCATAAGATGGCTGGGTCATATAACGGGGATATCATAGGCTACAACAACATCGTATTGAACGCAGACGGAAGCGTTAACGTAGCGGCAACGCAGGCGGCGCTTGTAAGCGCGGGCGTTAAGGATACAGGCTCTGACGCAGGTGTGAACCCGCTTATACCTGTTGGCGCGGCCGTAGTAGTAGTCGCAGGCGTAGCCGTATTCGTCCTGGCGCGTCGTGAGTCCAAGAAGAACTAAAGCGATAGCTTGGATTTATCACACGTAATACTGACTACATTGGGGCTTTATAATGGGCAGCATGTCTGGTAAGAACAAACATGCTGCCCATTCCTATGAGGCGAAGAAGCGCATACCTAAAACGCCAGGCAAGCACTTTGCCAACAATTCGCGTTTTCCGGTTCCTTCCGTGTTCGCCAAGCGGCGCCCGCCACGGCTTGCCGCCGATAAGGCCATAAACACCACATGCTATGTGCTCGCGGCCATATGCGCCATCGCCGTATGCGTGGTCATATCGCTACTTTTCTCGATAAACGATATAACCGGGGAGTGGCCGATTACAACGGCCGTGGTCCCTATCGATAATCCAGATAAAATAGTGTCGGATATAAACGCGACTATAGAAAACGACTTCATGCCGGCACTTGCCACAGACACTTTGCCTGAGTCCATGAAGGTGTCGTTCACGACCAATGCCACCGCTGCCACGCAAGCGCAAACCACCGTTATGATAGACCGCTCCAATTATCTGTTGGTTCCGACTTCAGACACTATAAAGTCTGCGCTGGCAAGTTCTTTTGCCGCGAACGGGAACGAGATGTCAGGTGCACGGGCAGACGCACTAGACAGCATATCTGACGCGCTCAGTTTGCGCTATGCCGCCTTGGCCAACCAAGTAGCAGCGTCCGAGCGCGCGATATATGCTAATTTGACTCTTGCATGTTACGCTATCTACGCGTTCATCGTGGTCGTGCTAGTGGCCATGATATTCATGTTCTGGCGAGTAATCAAACGGCACAAAGGCAAGTGCAAGCCGCTAGTGTATTGCCTTGCTATTATACTGTTGCCGGCGGCGTTGGTCTTTGCCGTTGGCGAGTTTGGGGTGCACGTGCCAAGGTCGGTCACATATACTATCGACCAGTCTGCCGTAGAGCCGCTTGACGCGGCCGAGCTGGGAACGCTTGGTATAAAAGAAATCGACGCGCCCGCGTCCCCATTGACAGGGGATGTCATAGGGCATTTGGATATAGCTTCGCAGGGTATATCGCAAGACATACTTGAGGGCGATACCGCCGATAACCTGCTTAAGAGCGTATGCCATTATGCGCCCTCAGCACTTCCGGGCGAGCTTGGCGCTTGCATCATAGCGGGGCATAACTATGGTAGTACGTGGGTATCACATGACTTCAGCAAGATAGGTGATCTTGCTATAGGCGATACGTTCACTATAAATACGGCATGGGGCGATTATACGTATAAGGTGACAAGCAATGATCACATGCTGTCAACTGACATAGACCTAATGGGCAAGATACGTGATACGTCGCATAGGTTCGTTGTCATGTATACGTGCGACCAAAACTACGGCACTACCGAATACCGCTATGTCGTGCAGGCCGAGCAGGTATCCGGGCCTATAGTGCGTAGCGACGATTGATGGCTGGCGTGACATGACGCAAGACGTTCATAGTGCTTCGTATATTCCTGGTGCGCATGGCAAGCACAAAAAGATAGGCAAGCGCGCCAAGATAGCGTTCATATCTATCGCGGCCGTAATAGTCGCGGCTATCGCCGCCGCGTTTATAGCTATCATGCTATATAGTTCACACATCAATACTTTGCTAGCCCAGAATCCGCTTGACCACGACGTTGACTACGACGCACTAGATGCCGCACTTGTACCACATACGAACGCTAGTGACCCGTTTTATATGCTTATCGCAGGCACTGACGGAAACGCGGATAAATACCTTCCTTTCGCAGACGCTATCATGCTAGTACGGGTTGACCCTGCTGCCAAGACCGTAGCGCTGATCTCTGTTCCGCGCGACACAGATGTTCTATACGACGGTCGCGCCAGCCTCCAGAAGATCGATATGGCAGTCGTGTTCGCCGAGCAACAACAGACGGGTAGCGGCCCGGCCGCGCTCGTAAGCCAGATATCTAAGCTAACGGGCGTGGGCATATCCTATTACGCGCAATTCTCGTTTGACGGCTTTGAGGACGTGGTGGACGCCCTTGGCGGTGTTAGCGTTGACGTGCCGACCGACATGACTGACCCGCATTTAGTGTACGCGTTCGGTGACATGGAGCTAAAGCCGGGAGAGCAAACGCTTAACGGAGCGCAATCGCTTTTCTTCGTGCGCTCGCGTTATTTCCCAAACGGGGATTTTCAACGTGGGGCGGACCTGCGTATATTCACCACCGCGCTTATCAAACAAATCAAGTCAGAGGACCCAGCCACGCTGCTGCACGCCATAGACGTAGGATGCCAAATGACGGTTACTAACATGCGGGCGTCTGATCTTGCAAGTGTGGCACTTGCATTATGGGGCACACACGCACAGGACGTGCATTCTTATCAGCTACCCGTTGTTGCTGACGATAAAAATCCTACGGCGGCTACATATGTGCTGCCAGACGAAGAGGCCATATCGAACCTGTTTGCCCAGCTTGATTCCGGAAACTTCCCTGCAAGTTAGCGCACCATAGGGGCGTTTATCCTGTGCGCTATAACACCGGCGCCAAAACCATTGTCTATGTTCACGACGGACACGCCCATCGCACACGAGTTTAGCATGGCCATAAGCGCCGTCACGCCACCGAAGTTCGCGCCGTAGCCAACGGACGTTGGCACGGCTACCACCGGTACGTTGACAAGCCCGGCGACCACGGATGGCAGCGCGCCCTCCATTCCGGCGACAGCCACTATGGCCCTGGCGTCTTGCAGCTCGCCTTCATGCGACAAGAGCCTGTGTATACCGGCCACGCCAACGTCTGCAAGCAGGCGTACGCGCGAGCCCATTATACGCGCCGTTATTGCCGCTTCCTCCGCTACCGCGATATCGCTCGTACCGGCGCAACACACAAGCACGTTGCCGGTTGGCGCCGAGCCGTTATCCTCGCCACCGCTGCCGTTGCCGTCATGCCCGCCATCGCCAGTCCCGTTCTTATCCACGTTATTGCTATATTGCTGTGCTAGTATACTAGTAGCATCTTCACCCGAAATACGTATGGCGCCCGCCCGCCTGTCCGCGTATAGTATCCCGCAAGATGATACGTATTGCGCATCCGGTATGCGTTTTCTCATAGCTTTCGCGTGTTCCGCGTTTGCGCGCGTGGCAAGCGCAACGTCATGGTGTTTCAGCAGGTCCTCGGCTATTTCCGCTAATTGTTCAGGCGTTTTACCGGCCCCGTATATGACTTCCGGGAAGCCGCAGCGCTCCGCGCGACTGTAGTCCAGGTTCGCGAATGTATTTAAATTGTCCATGACGTTATAATAACCTTATTAAGTATAGAAGGAGTTCCGTGCAAGAAACGACATACGCATATCTGGGCCCGCAGGGCACGTTCAGCCATGAAGCCGCCGTACGCGTGCGCGACGCCAACGTTGCGGCAGCGGCCGGCACAGACGGTTTTAAAGACGAACCCGGCGATACGGGAAGCGCCATGGGAAGCGCCGATAGCGGGCTTATAGAGTGTGCCACGATCACAGACGTCTTCGACCTGGTAGACCATGGCAAGGCGACGTACGGGGTCGTGCCTATAGAGAACGCCTTGGAAGGTAGCGTCAACGAGACGCTTGACGCGTTCATATTCACGTCGCAGGCACAGATACAGCGCGAGCTCGTATTAGACATACACCACAACCTCATAATAGCCAATGGCGCTGACATAAACGACGTCAATACCGTCGTGTCGCATCCTCAGGCGTTGGCACAATGCCATACGTGGCTTATGCGCAACATGCCTAACGCGCAGACGCAGGCAACTACGTCTACGGGTGAGGCGGTACGCCAGGCAGCGCGTGACAAGAACGTCGCGGCAATAGGGACTGAGCTTGCCGCTAAGCTGTTCGGCGCACAAGTCGTGAAACGCGACATAGAAGACCATGGTGGCAACCAGACGTGTTTCGTGCAGATAGGTATGAAACCCGCCGAACGCACATGGCATGACAAGACCTCGCTCGCGCTGTTCATGAAAGAGGACCGTCCAGGCACACTGCTTATGATACTTGCCGAGTTCGCCTATGCAGGCCTTAATCTCACGAAGATACAAAGCCGTCCCACGAAACACGCGCTTGGAAGCTATCTTTTCTGGATAGACGTAGACGGCCATATGGATGACCCCGACCTTAAGACGGCTTTGGACAGCCTTCGCCTTAAGATGCGCGAGGTTAAGATCATAGGCTCTTATCCAACTGGTGAGGTCGCCTGAGGAAAGGCCTGTGCCATCCAAGTAAACCCCATCATAACCGCCATAGGCAAGCTAGTGCGTTTGATCGTACGCCTGCGCGGTGGCGGATCTGCTTTTCCGGGCCTGGTAGTAGAGAAGCTAGACGCCAATTACGCCGCCAAGGTGCTTGGCAAGCTGCCTTATGGGGTGTGTGTGGTGTCTGGTACGAACGGCAAGACGACCACGACTAAGATAGTAAGCGAGCTTTTGGAGTCGCAGGGTCTTCACGTGTTCACCAACAACACGGGGTCCAACTTCATGCGCGGCGTTATATCCGCCCTGCTAAGGCGCGTTACGCTTGGCGGCAACCTGGACGCTGATATCGCCGTACTTGAGCTTGACGAGGCCCATGCGGTACGTTTCGTGGAGCGTATAAAGCCCCGGTATTCTTTACTGCTGAACGTGATGCGCGATCAGTTGGACCGATTCGGGGAGATAGACTATACTGCTAGCTTGCTAGCGAAAGTCGCGTGCGCTACGAAGAAGACCGTCGTGATAAACCGCGAAGACGCGCGCCTGGCGGCTATCCCAGCACACGACAGGCTGAGCGCCGACGTCACATGGTACGGTTTGGCGCCCGAGCTGCGTCCCAAGTTCCCCAGCGACGACGACCTGTATTGCGAGGCCGGTGACGACGCTGACGATGACGTACATAGTAGCGACGCGCCTGGCGCCAGTGACGTGCGCGGCGATGTCTCGCAGAGCGTCGACGACGACGCTCGGGATGCCAGGACGGGCGATAGCGCCAACGCGTCAGTGGTGCTCGCGGCACTCAATAGCAATACGGCTACGTATCTTATGGGCGACGAGAAATACACGACCATACTCTCGCTTAAAGGCATATATAACGCTTACAACGCCGCTGGTGCGTTGGCGCTCGTGCGCTCGATAATCAAGTGTCGTCCAATCGATAAGCGAGACGCCGCGAAACAGATGAACTTGGCAAACCAGGCTAAGCGTATAGAACAACAGGCCAAGCTAAAACAACCTGACAAACCAAGTGGCAATCCAAGGGACAAACGCCTCATTGGCGCGCTGTCCCGTATAAAGGGCGCCTTTGGACGTGGTGAGACCA
>JAISJA010000069.1 GCA_031261765.1 Coriobacteriales bacterium
ACCCCATTACGTCATTCCGACGCCCCATTACGTCATTCCGGGCTTGACCCGGAATCCATTGCCGCAAGTAGCCAAAGCGTCCCAACGATCCTTCTGGACGGCGTTACCGGTTCCGGCAAGACCGAGGTGTACCTGCAGGCCATAGGCCACGCGCTGGCGAACGGCGGCTCGGCCATAGTGTTAGTGCCAGAGATCTCGCTCACCCCACAAACCGTCGCGCGCTTCAAAGGGCGTTTTGGCGATAAGGTCGCGGTCATACATTCTCGCATGACGCCCGCGGAGCGCGCATACCAATGGGACCTAATGCGCACCGGTACCGCGAGCGTCGCCGTCGGCGCCCGCTCCGCGCTATTCGCGCCGCTTAATAACCTGCGTCTCATAATAATAGATGAGGAACATGAGCAAACCTACAAGCAGGGTTCTACGCCACGCTACGTAACGCGCGACGCCGCGCGGATGCGCGCGCGACTTACTGGCTCCGTGCTTGTGCTGGGCTCTGCCACTCCTTCGCTAGAGACGCTTGCGGCGGTGCGCGCCAACCGTGTGCGCCGCATAGAGCTCCCGGAGCGCGCTGGTGCCGGGCGCATACCAAGCGTACACGTGGTCAACCTTGCCGCGGAGTTCCAGGGCGGTAATAAGACCATGTACTCTTCGGTGCTAGCGGACGCTCTTGTGGAAACCATTGAATTACATGAGAAAGCAGTGGTGCTGCTTAACAGGCGCGGGTTCTCGTCGTTTCTGCTATGCCGCGATTGTGGATACGTGCCAACGTGCGATGATTGCTCTGTGTCATTAACATATCATGCTAGCCCTCCAACGCTACGGTGCCACCAGTGTGGCGCCACGTATCCCGTGCCGGTTAAATGCCCGCAATGTGGCAGCATGTATCTGCGCAAGCTGGGCTATGGCACAGAACAAGCGGCCATGCAGCTTGCCTCGTTGTTGCCAGAGGGGACTCCGCTGATACGCATGGACGCAGACACCACGCGCGGCAGGGGAGGCCATAACGCGCGCTTGCAGGAGTTCATAAAGGCAGACTACGGCGTACTGCTTGGTACGCAAATGATAGCGAAGGGCCTGGACTTCCCAGATGTCACGCTGGTTGGCGTTCTCTTGGCCGATACGTCTCTGAATCTGCCTGACTTCCGTGCGGCCGAGCGCGCTTATCAACTTCTTGAACAGGTGTCCGGTCGTGCCGGGCGTGGAGAGCTGGCGGGACGTGTCATAGTGCAGACATATTGGCCGGAACATCCGTCTATACGCGCGGCCGCGGCGCATGACCGAGAGATACTGTACGCCCGCGAGCGCGATACGCGAAACGAGCTTGGGTACCCGCCGTATACGCGCCTTGCCAACGTGCTTTTGTGGGGCAAGGACGAAGCCGCCGTGCAGAAGCACGCCATGCGCCTGGCCGGCCAGTTGCGCGAAGCGCTTGACGGGCCACATGTCGATGAGGGCACGCCCTGGCGCCTTATGGGCCCGTCCCCGTGCGTCATATCTAAACGCCAGGGCGACTATCGCTGGCATATCCTTATAAAGGCACCCGCTGGCGCGGACGTACCAAGCGTGATAGAACCAATTACCCGGGCGTATAAGACGAAGGACGACACGCGTATGGCCGTGGACATAGACCCTTACGACCTTATGTAGGACAAAGGTACCGTCCCCTTTTTGTCCTACATATATGCACAGGTCCCCCTATAGGTATATGCCAACCGAAACGACGCAGCGCCATGCATCACAGGAACCGTACCTATGGCACAACGTGGTGCACCAGCAGTTTTGCTAGAATGAAAACATGGCAGATAAAAACGAATACTTAACAGAACGGGACGTGCGCGGCATAGCTACGTATACGCGCATAGCCCTAACCGACGACGAGGTCGCCGACATGACGGTTGACCTGAACAACATCATCGAGACCCTACAGCCCATACGCGAATACGACTTGACGGGCGTCGAACCCACGTTCCACCCCATAGCGGGGCTCTCAAACGTGATGCGCGACGACGTTCCCAAAGAGGGTTTGCCGCACGCCATAGCGCTTGCAGGCGCTCCCGACATAGAGGACGGCCAGTTCAAGATACCGCCCATACTAAGCGGAGGTGACGCATAATGGACTTCACCTCAACCTCTATAGAACAAATACGCGCCGGTCTTATAGACGGCGACTTCTCCGCGGCAGAGCTCGCTGACGCCACGTTCGCCCAAATAGACGCAAACGACGGCGAAGTACACGCTTTTCTCGAACACACAGAGAGCCTCGCACATACAGCATGCGAGCACATTGATAAGCTAGTACACGACTATGCTAGCAGCAGTTCAACGAAAAACGCCAACGCCGGCACCGGCATCGCGGCAGACGGGCTGCCGCCGCTTTTGGGCATACCAATGGCATACAAGGACAACATGAACCTTACGGACACATACACGACGTGTGCCTCACATATGCTTGAGAACTACATATCGCCGTATACGGCTACATGCGTGCAAAAGACCCTTGACGCCGGCGCGATTCCAACCGGTAAGCTTAACATGGACGAATTCGCTTTCGGCTCGTCGACGGAGACTTCGGCTTTCGGGCCCACTAAGAACCCACATGACCGCGAGCGCGTACCGGGCGGATCGTCCGGCGGAAGCGCCGCCGCCGTGGCGGCCGGCATGGTTCCGGCTACGCTTGGCTCTGACACAGGTGGATCCATAAGGCAGCCCGCCGCGTTTTGCGGCGTCGTAGGGTTCAAGCCCACATACGGTGTGGTGTCCCGCTACGGCGTCGTGGCGTTCGGTTCGTCGTTGGACCAGGTAGGCCCGTTTGCCAACAGTGTCGCTGACGCGGCTGCGGTAATGGACGCCATATGCGGTCGCGACCTTGCAGACTGCACCTCACAACACGTTGCCCCCATATTCAAGGTGGCCGCTCGCGATGGTTTCGAGAATGGCATAAAGGGTATGAACGTGGGCGTCGTTCCGGCATACCTTGACGCCGAAGGCGTGACGCCGGAGGTAAAGGCCGCGCTTAAGGGCGCCATATCCAACCTGGAGGGTATGGGCGCTAATATAGTAGAAGTAGAGTTACCAAACGCCAAAGCCGCGCTCTCGGCGTATTACGTCATAGGCCCGGCGGAGGCGTTCAGCAATCTAAGCCGTTTTGATAGCGTGCGATATGGCTATCGTGCTAGTGGTGCTACAAGCCTTGACGAGCAATACGAGGAGTCGCGCAAGGGCGGTTTCGGCAAGGAGGTAGTGCGGCGCATAATGCTGGGCAGCTATCTTTTGTCAAGTGGTATATATAATGAGTATTATTATCCGGCACAGCAGGTGCGCACGCTCATAACGCAGGACTACGTTAAGGCGTTCGCGCAATGCGACGCGCTCATCACGCCGGTCAGTCCACGTACGGCGTTCAAGTTCAACGAGGTCTCGGACCCGACTTCCATGTACCTCTCGGACATATTCACTATACCAGCGAACATAGCCGGCAACGGTGGCATGAGCCTTCCGGTTGGAATGGGCGCTGACACCGGCCTTCCCGTGGCCGTGCAGATACTCGGACCGCAGTTCAAAGACGAGAACATATTCAAAGTGGCGGCCGCGCTTGAGACATGCTACGACGACACTATCGCGGCCAGCGTTGTAGACGGCGACGTCAAAGCCGGTGATGCACAATGAGGAAACTAAACGATGTAATGCGTGACTGGGAGGCCGTAATAGGCCTTGAGATACACGCT
>JAISJA010000017.1 GCA_031261765.1 Coriobacteriales bacterium
CTGGCAAGACGCGTCAGAGCAAGACGTCGATACGTGCCCCGAATGCGGCGCGCCGGTGCGCCAGGACGACGACGTGCTTGACACGTGGTTCTCGTCACAGTTGTGGCCTTTTGCCACGCAATCATGGCCTGACGGCGCCATAACCGCCGATCTTGACGCTGGAAACCAGGATATACCAGAACGTCATTCCCGCGCGTCCGAGCGTAGCGAGGACGGTGAGGCACGAAGTGCCGAACGAAACGCTGGGAATCCAGCTACTGCCGATTTGGAATATTACCCAACGCAGGTGCTGTCCACGGCGCGCGACATCATATTCTTGTGGGTGGCGCGCATGGTCATGGCGTCGCTCGACTTCATAGGCGAGGTGCCGTTCAAAGACGTCATAATACATCCAACCGTGCTTGACGCCAAGGGCAACATCATGAGCAAGTCACGCGGCAACGGCATCGATCCGCTGAAGCTCATAGAGGAATACGGCGCAGACGGCATGCGCTTCGGTCTTGCGCTGCAGGTAACAGGCTCGCAAGACATGAAGTTCGACAAGGACAAGCTATTATCGTCACGTAATTTCGCTACCAAGATATGGAACGCCGCGCGTTTCGTGAAGATGAACCTGGAAGACTACGAGCCGGGCGAGGGGCGTGTTCAGCCAACGCCAAAGACAGATGCGGACAGATGGATATTATCGCGCCTGGCGCGGCTGGCATACGACATGGACGATGGCAAAGAGGGTTATGACTTCGGCGCCGTTGCGCGTGAACTATACCATTTTTTCTGGAACGAGTTCTGCGACTGGTATATAGAGTTCGCAAAAGGCCAGCTTGCCGAGGGCGCGGAGTCCAGGGCCGCAACACAGCGCAACCTCGTGTTCGTGCTGGACACGGCACTACGCCTGTTGCACCCGTTTATGCCATTCGTTACCGAGGAGATCTGGCTTTCACTTCCGACCGGAGACGACACGCCGTCGCTTATGGTTGCCGACTGGCCAAGCGGAGCGTCGCTTGAACCATACGTGGACGAAGCCGCGGAGGCTATCATAGACAAAGTGCGCACCATAGTAGAAGCCATACGCTCCACGCGTTCGCGCTATCACATATCGCCTAAAGAAGCCCTTGACGTGCGTTTGCGCACACTTGGCGACGACGCCGCCGGCGACGCGGCTGTCATAGAGAAGCAGGCGCTTCTCATACATACGCTAGCTAACACGGCGCATATGACCGTTGCGGCAGATATACAAAAGCCCGAACATTCTTCTGTCACGGTCGCTCCCGGCCTGGAGATATACGTGCTTTTGGAAGGGCTTGTCAACTTTGACGAAGAACGCAAACGCCTGCAAAAGGAGCACGACAAAGTTGCGGCCGACCTGGCCAAGCTGGCGAAGAAGCTCGCGAACGAAGGTTTCATAGCAAAAGCCGCGCCTGAGATCGTAGAGAAGACACGTACGGAGGCAGACGAATTAGCCGCGACTTTATCGCAGATAGACGAGCAATTGGAGCTGCTATAAACCATATGGCGCATAACGAACAGAACTATGAACAAGCGTTGTATATATTGCACGACGCGCTTAAATTCGGCATAGACCCGTCGCTTGACGGCATACGCGCCCTCATGCGCGAGATGGGCGACCCGTATAAGACATACGATTGCATACAGATAGCCGGTACGAACGGTAAGTCATCCACGGCGCGCTATACCGCGTCGCTGCTTCGGGCGCAGGGACTGAACGTGGGGCTGTACACGTCACCGGAGCTCGTATACTACGAAGAACGCATGGAGATAAACGGACGCGTCGTAAGTCGCGCGGAATTCGCCGAATCCATCTTAGCGGCCAAGGAGGCGGCAGATGCTATTGTGCTAGCAGGCTATGTTGACGCCGTCACGGAGTTCGAACTGCTTACGACCGCCGCACTTTGGCTGTTCTCGCAAAAGCGCATAGACGTAGCGGTTTTGGAAGTAGGTATGGGAGGACGTTGGGACGCCACCAGCGTCGTCACGCCAGCCGTCGCCACCATATGCGGCGTTGGGCTTGACCATACCGCCATATTGGGAGACACGCTAGAAGAGATCGCCGCCGAGAAGGCCGCGATAATAAAACCCGGTTGCGAAGTGGTGTTAGGCCCCGGGACAAAGCCCGTGGAAGCCGTGTTTTTGCAGCAGTGCGAGGATGTTGGCGTTGAAAGCCCTATATACACCAAACCGTACGAACTTGACAACACGCGTATACCGTCGTATCAGGCCGAGAACATAGCCACGGCGATATCCACGGCCCAAGCATACGTGGGCTACGACATTGACGCCACAAGCGCGCGCGTCGCTATAGACGCTACGGTGACGCCTGGTAGGTTCGAGACGATATGCGAGGATCCGTTGCTACTAATAGACGCCGCACATAACCCACAGTCTGCCGAGCATCTGGCCTCCGCACTGGCAGCGCGTTTTGGTAGCACCGTACCGGCTACGTTATTGCTGGCGATATTAAAGGACAAAGACGCAGACGGTATAATAGACGCCCTGGCTCCGCTGTTCAGCGATATAGTAGCCACTGAAACCGCGTCGCCGCGTGCCCGCGAAGCTAACGACCTCGCGAACATGATAGAACATCATACCGGCAAACCCGTGGTAGCCGTATATGATAGCGTGGAATCCGCGTTGGCGGCGTCTGCCGCAAACGGTACTCCGGTGGTGGCTACGGGGTCGATAACGCTTGCAGGCGAAGTAAAACGATACGCCGGCGAAGCGTATGGCAAAGCGTGTGCGCTTGCGTAACTGCGTTCATAGCCTTCTATCATACTAGCATCTGCTAGAATGTAATTATTATAGGGACGATTGAAAGGCGCCAATGGGCGATATTTTATCTCAGATACTGACACCGGAACTACGCATAGCGCTTATCATAGTGTTCCTTTTCATTGCCGCACTGTACGTCATATCCATAATATGGGTTGTACGTGACGCGTATGCAAGGGGCGCGAGTTCGCGTTTATGGGGGATAATAGCCCTCGTTCCTTTCCTGGGCGCTTTCGCTTACGCGATGTTGCGTCCGCCGCTGTTATTGGCCGACGTTGACGAGCAGAAGCTCGAGTTCGCGTTAAAGCAGCGCGAGATAATGCAATATGGCGAGTGCCGCAAATGCGGTTATCCGGTTGAGCGTGACTATATACTGTGCCCCAACTGTGGTACGACCTTACGTATAAAATGCAGTAACTGTGGGCGCGCCATGAATCCGGACTGGGAGATATGCCCGTGGTGCGGCACGCAGGCGGGTAACGGCCCCGTTGTGCCCGTAGACACATCGGCCGCCAAACAGGTAAGTCCGGTAGCCAATCCGGCCGGCAGAGCGTCGCGCGGTAAAAGTAAATAGCACGATTACGTGTGTGGTGATAACGAAGTGAGGATATAAGGGTATATGGAATCTGTAGCAGTAAAACTACCTGATGGTTCAGAAAAACAGCTAGACGAAGGCGCGACCATAGCGGACGTCGCCGCGTCTATAGGGGCAGGGCTTGCCAAAGCGGCACTTGCCGGCAAGATGGACGGCGCCATGGTCGACCTTAGCGCGACGGTGCATGATGGCGCGGATATAGAGATAATCACCGATAAATCACCCGAGGCACTTGACCTGTTGCGCCATTCAGCCGCGCATATAATGGCTGAGGCTATCCGCCAGCTGCATCCAAACGCGCAGTTCGGCGTTGGGCCTTCCATAGAGGACGGCTTCTACTATGATATAGAGATAGGCCGCCCCGTTACTCCGGACGACCTTCAGCAGATAGAGGAACGCATGGGCGCGATCATACAGGACGCTCAGCCGTTTTTCCGCCGTGAGGTCACTCGCGACGAGGCACGCGAACTTTTCGCGGACCAGCCGCTGAAGCTGGAACTTATCGACGATATTGCAAAAGACGCTACGATATCCATATATACCATTGGCGACGCGCAACATGGCGGGTTCATGGACCTTTGCAGGGGCCCACACGTGCCCAGCACGGCCGCGCTTAAGGCATTCAAGCTAACTAAGGTTGCCGGAGCGTATTGGCGCGGCGACAGCGACCGTCAAATGCTACAGCGTATATACGGCACGGCCTGGTTCAAACAGAAAGACCTTGACGCGTACCTTACGCGCATAGAGGAGGCCGAGAAGCGCGACCATCGCAAGCTTGGCCGCGAACTTGGCATATACATGACCAACGACGAAGCAGGCGTAGGGCTTCCGCTTTACCTGCCCAACGGCGCGCGCGTAATTCGCATAATGCAGGAATGGCTGCGCAAAGACCTGTACGCGCGTGGCTACGAGGAAGTCATAACTCCTCACATATATAATGCAGACGTCTGGAAGCGCAGCGGTCACTACGACTTCTACCACGAGAACATGTATTTCTTCAACGTGGACGAGTCGCCTGAGAAAGACGGTAGCAAGCTTGTGGAATACGCCGTGAAGCCCATGAACTGCCCGGGCCACGTGCTGCTGTACAACAACAGTATACACAGCTATCGCGAGCTGCCCATACGCTATTTCGAGTTCGGCACGGTCTATCGCCACGAGATGAGCGGAGTCGTGCACGGCCTTTTGCGCGCGCGCGGGTTCACGCA
>JAISJA010000018.1 GCA_031261765.1 Coriobacteriales bacterium
AGCGTGAACATAGGCGGGGACATATATAACGGCATAGTCGTATACACTGGCCCTTTGGACTTCCTTGTCAACACGTGCTTCGGCATGTTGCCATATCGCTCGCTGGATTTTATCTACAAACCCGTTGATAAGAAACACGTGCTGCCATGCGGCACCGTGAATTACACCGTTAGCGAGGACTACACGCGTATAACGGAATACACGTACCTTACCGGGCAGGACATAGACCATACGACGATTATGGAGGAATACCCCATGGCGTTTGAAGGAAAGCCCGGGCAGATACCGTATTACGCGATAATGAACGACGAGAACAACGCGCTTTACGAACGATACCTTGAGCTATTCAAGACCGTTAAGGGCTTCCACGCGCTGGGCCGCCTGGCTGAATACCGTTATTACAATATGGACCAGATAGTCGAGCGCGCGCTTGACCTTGCCGATGAGCTTAGCGCGTAATATGGACGAACCTATTATCTCGTTCGTGGTGCCATGCTACAACGTCTCTGAATACGTGGATAATTGCGTTGAGACTATATTAGAAGGCACGCGCGAATACGCCGGCCGCATAGAAATCATATTGGTAGACGATGGGTCCGTAGAAGACGACACGCCAGCGAAGCTGGACGCCTGGTCTGCGAAGCACCCAAGCACCATACGCGCTATACACCAGGAAAACGGCGGTCACGGCGCCGCGGTGAACACCGGTCTTTCCAACGCGCGCGGCACGTATTTCAAGGTGGTGGACGCAGACGACTGGTTGGACGCCGTGAGCACACAGAAAGTGCTGGAGTGCCTGGCGCGCTTCTCGGCAGACGAGAAACCGGTGGACATGGTGCTTACCAACTACGTTTATGAGAAAGTATTAGAAGGCAAGCACACCAGTATACGTTACAGGAAGGTCCTGCCCGACGACCGCGTGTTCACGTGGGACGAGGTGGGGCGCTTCAAGCCGTCGCAGAACATATTAATGCATTCCGTCATATACAGGACAGAACTGCTGCGCTCCATTGGGCTTACCCTGCCGCGCCATACGTTCTACGTCGACAACATATTCGTTTACGTTCCGCTGCCGTACGTGCAGACGATGTTCTACATGGACGTTGACATGTACCGTTATTATATAGGGCGTGAGGGCCAGTCCGTGAACGAGAAGGTCATGACCTCGCGTATAGACCAGCAGTTGGCCATTACGCGCATAATGATAGATTCGGTGGACCTTGACGATAAGGACATGAAAGCGCCGCTGCACGCGTACATGGTCAGCTATATGACCATGATGATGACCATATGCTCGGTGTTCCTGTTGCTGTCGAAACGCGATGACGCGCTTGAGCAACGCAGTGAGATCTGGCGTTACCTTGAGGAGAGAAGCCCGGTGTCCTATGGTAAGATACGCCATAGCATTTTGGGGCGCGGCGTGAACTTGCGTGGCCGGTTGGGAAGGGCTAACACGATAGCAGGCTATCGTTTGGCCCGTAAGATATTCAAGTTCAACTAACGCGCCGTGCCATGGCATTGGGGGCAGACGGGCGCGGCGACGCGCGTTTCGCTTGGCGTTTCGTCTGGCGTTTCGCCTGTGCGGCGCGGAAACTGAACATCTACTGTATATACTGATATTATGCTCATATTCGATAACGTAACATTCGCTTATACCGACAGCGTCTCGCGCGCGCTTAACGGCGTTGGGTTTTCCATATCGCCGGGCGAGCGCGTGTGCTTGCTTGGCGCGAACGGCTCCGGCAAGTCCACGCTCGCACGGCTTGCGAACGGACTTCTGTTGCCGGCAAGCGGGCGTGTGGAGGTAGACGGGTTCGACACCGCCAACCACTCTGAACTGCGCGCGCTAAGGCAACGCGTTGGCGTCGTCGCACAGGACCCCGATACTCAGATAATAAACACCACCGTGCGTGACGAAGTGGCGTTCGCACCGCAGAACCTGGGCGTGGCACGCGACGAGATATTACGGCGCGTGGGCAAGGCGCTTAGCGCCGTTGGCATGCCCGGCTTTGACGAACGCGACCCTAACACGTTAAGCGGCGGGGAGAAACAGCGCCTTGTCATAGCCGGTATATTGGCAATGCAACCGCAATACATAGTGTTCGACGAGCCCACGTCCATGCTTGATCCCGAAGGCCGCGCCGAGGTGCTAGGGGTGATACGCGACCTGCGCAAGCACGGCTGCGGCATATTGCATATAACCCATGACCTTAAAGAGATAGAGGACGCGGACAAGGTCGTGGTCTTGTCCGGCGGCAAGGCCGTCTATGACGGTGGCGCGGCCGGCCTTATGGCTGACGACGCGTCTTTGGAGAAGTGGGGGCTCGTTTGCCATGGTTCAGGTCGTCATTCTGCGAACCGCGAAGCGGTTGCGCAGAACCCCAACACTGGTGGGAGCCATGAGAGCCATGGGGACGGTTCTTGCGGCACCCCCGCGCGCCATGGGGACGGTTCTTGCGGCACACGTTATAGAACGTCATCCCCGTGTCTCATAACGTCATCCCCGTGGAAACGGGAATCCCTCCCAAATGGAATGCCAATTACGGGAGATTCCCGCCTACGCGGGAATGACGGTGGGAATGACGATAATGTGCCGCAAGAACCGTCCCCATGGCACGACGCGGCCACTGACGGCGCATCCGATACCGTTGCAGACGACGTCGTGCTAGACGGCGTGTCATACGCGTACGACAGCGGTACGGAGCGCGAACATATAGCGTTACATGATGTCAGCATGCGAATACATCCAGGTACTATCACACTAGTACGCGGGCATACCGGCAGCGGCAAGTCCACGCTCATGCGCATAGCGGCGGGACTCCTTGAGCCCACAAGCGGCACCGCTACGGTTCGTGGCGAGGCAATACGCCCGGGGCGTATAGGCATAGTGTTCCAGAACCCTGAGTCCCAGCTGTTCGCTGACACCGTTGAAGACGATATAGCGTTTGGCCCGCGCAATATGGGGCTTTTACATAAGGCTGGCGACAAGGCAGCTATCGTAGCGGACGCGCTTGCCAAAGTGGGCCTTGACGCCAAGACGTTCGCGGCACGTTCGCCGTTCACGCTAAGCGGTGGCGAGGCCAGGCGAGTGGCCATAGCTGGCGTGCTAGCCATGCAATGTAATATCATGCTATTTGACGAACCTACTGCCGGACTTGACGCGCGCGGGCGCGCTTTCGTATGCGACCTTGTATGCCGTCTTGCGCAAGATGGGCGCGGCATAGTGGTCGTATCGCACGACGTGGACCTGTTTTCGCCGCTTGCAGACGGCGTCGTGTCGTTAGATAAGGGCGTGGCAACATGGCGGTAGCGTTACCCTTTGGACAATATATACCCGGTAGCGACAAGGTGCATACGCTTGACGCGCGCATGAAACTGCTGCTGCTGGTAGCGTATGTGTTCTCCTTGTTCGCGTCAGGCGAGTGGCTTGGGCTGGTTATATGTACTGCTATATTACTAGTATGCTATCGTATCGCGCATATATCGCTTAAGCGAGCGGCCCGTGGGCTCCTGCCGGTGCTGTTCATATTGGCGTTCACTTTTCTGGCAAACGCGCTCACGTTCTTATCGCCACCTGTAGACGCCATGCCACAAGACACGTTGGTTACTTTTTGGGGCACGTATACGCTGCCACAGTCCATACCCCTTATAGGCAGCTTTGGCGTGCGGCCACTGGGCGCGCTCATGGGAATTTACTTCGCGCTACGCATAGTACTGTTGGTAAGCGTTACGACGCTACTTACGTTCACGACGCCTATAGTGTCGCTTACAGACGCCGTGTCGCAGATATTGCGTCCGTTGCGCGCGCTGCGCGTACCCGTGGACGACATAGCCATGATGTTCACGATAGCCTTAAGGTTCATACCACTTACCGCAGAGGAAGCTGAGAAGATAATAGTCGCCCAGACGGCACGCGGCGCCCATTTTAAGGAAGGTGGCCCCATAAAGCGCGCGCGCGCGTACGTGCCGGTGCTCATACCGCTTGTGGTGAGCCTGTTCCGTAGGGCAGACGCGCTTGCCGGAGCCATGGAGGGACGCTGCTACGCCGGCCGTGGACGCACGAGGCTAAACGATGCCAAGCTGAGCGGTAGCGATGTGGCCATAGGCGTCATAGGAGCGGCGGCGCTTGTTGTCATTGGTATATTATTATAGGTAGGG
>JAISJA010000046.1 GCA_031261765.1 Coriobacteriales bacterium
GCGTGGTGGTCTCCGCGCTTCGCCGTGGCGGTGCGGCTAAAGGCGGTAGCGCGTAGTGAGCTGGACCGACTTCATAATAATACTTGCGATAACCGCGGGCTGCACCCTGGCTTGCCGCATGCTGCCCATCTTGCTGTTGAATGGCCGTGAGCTCCCGGCGCAGGTCACGCGCGCGCTTAACTATATACCGCCGGCGGCGTTCGCGGCGCTGGTCGTGAACGACCTTGTTAATCCCGCGAACTTCAGCTTAGGGTTATGGCCCAACTTGCTACCGCTGGTCTCACTTATACCCGTGGCTATAGTGGGTGCTAAAACTAAGTCGCTCTGGCTTTGCATAGTGGTCGGCGTCATCGCCTATGCCGTCATAAAGTTCTTCACGATAGGATTTTAATATTAAAGCGTGATAACACCGGCGGCGTTAAGGGCCGACGACACTAGTATGATAGCAAGTAACACAGGCGCGACCCAGCGTATCATGACCTTGAACAAGCCATATCGCTTGAACTTCACGCCTTCTGTGGACTCCACCTCGTCGCGTATTATGACAGGCCCCTGCCACCATCCTATGAACAGGCACATAAGCAGCGCGACAAGCGGCATTATTATGTTGTTGGACATGAAGTCCATGAAGTCAAGTATCGTCATGCTGGCCGCGCCTATTGGTATCTGTACCCAGCTTAGTGCGGAATATCCAAGTGTCGGCAACATGCCAAGCACACATGCGCCAATGGTAGTGACTATTATCGAGCGTTTGCGCGTCCATTTAAACGCGTCCGAGAACTGCGCGACGACGGCCTCGGCTATGGATATGGAGCTAGTTATAGCGGCGAAGAAAACTAACAAGAAGAACGCCACGCCTACTATCTGGGCAAGCGGCAGCGAGTCGAAGACCTGCGGCATAGTCACGAACAGAAGGCTCGCGCCGGCCTGGCGCGCGGCTTCTTCTCCGCCAAAAGAGAACACGGCGGGTATTATCATGAATCCGGCCAGAAGGGCCACCAACGTGTCGAACATCTCTATGCGTCCCACGCTGGCTTCAAGGTTGTCCTCTTTGCGCATGTACGAGCCGTAGGTTATCATGATGCCCATGGCAAGCGAAAGCGAGAAGAACATCTGTCCCATGGCCGCGATGACGGTCTTTAACGAGAAGTCCTCCAAATGCGGTATGAAGTAATACGCGAGCCCGTCTAGCGCGCCTGGCATCGTAAGCGCGTAAAATCCAACGCCAAGGCAAAGCACCAACAGCGCCGGCATAAGCACCTTGTTCAACCGCTCTATACCGTTTTTCACGCCAAGTGCGACTACTACCATAGTAAGCAGGATGAACGCCAAGGTGAGTATCTCAGGCATGGGTGACGACGCCAGGAAGTTAGAAAAATAAGTTGACTCCGCAGACGAGAAGTCGCCCACGGCGAACACGCCAATGTACTTCATTATCCATCCGCCTATGACACAGTAATACGGCAGTATTATCATAGGCACGATAGATTCCAATATGCCTATTATGCGGTATTTCTTGCCATAGTATTTAAAAGCGCCTATCGCCGATAAGCCCGTGGTGCGTCCAAGCGCGACCTCCGCCATCATGAGCGTGAAGCCGAAAGTCACCACCAGTATAAGGTATATGATGATAAAGGCGCCGCCGCCATATCTTGCGGCCAACGCCGGAAAACGCCAAAGGTTGCCCAGGCCTATCGCAGAGGCCGAGGCAGCGAAAACGAATGCCATTTTAGAAGAGAATTTTGAACGCATCTGTTAAATTCTATCGTATATCGCCTATACTTGCACCATATATAAACAACGTACATATATGCTAAAATAGTTATTCGTGCGCCCGAGTGGCGGAATGGCAGACGCGGAGGTCTCAAAAACCTTTGTCGAGAGACATGTGGGTTCGACTCCCACCTCGGGCACCAATCCACTGTAACCAATCATCAAAAGGGGTATGGCTTGTACACGGTGTTCATAACGGGAGGTCTGGCATCAGGCAAGAACACAGTGGGCGAGTACCTGGAATCTAAGGGCGCGACCGTGCGTGACCTGGACGTCATGGCTAAAGACGAGCAGGAAAACCCCATCATAAAAGAGCAGATAATCAATCAGTTTGGCGCAGACTTGCTTGACGTTAACGGCGATATCAACCGCTCTTTACTTGCCGAGCGCGCGTTCTCAGACGCAGACAGTGCGGCCAAGTTGGGGGCCATCTGCTGGCCGCCCGTGCAAGAGCGCCTGGCTGACATCCTAATAGGCGGTTCCTGCCAACCGCTGGAACACGCGGAGCTAACCGTGGTAGAGATTCCCCTGCTTGTAGAGAGCGGCGGCTTCAAGGATCTGGCTGACGAGATAATGACCGTAGAGGCAGACGAGGATATAAGGCTTTCGCGTGCCATAGAACGTGGCATGTCGCGCGAAGACGCCGAAAACCGCATAGAGCTTCAAGCCACAAGCGAGGAGCGCTGTGAGGTCGCCGATACGGTGATATACAACAATAGCACGCTAGCATCATTATATGAACAAATAGACGGTTGGTATAACGAACGCATGGGCACGCGATTGTTCTGATCCGCGGTTTTAAACCCACTTCCGTGTTTGGTATTATTTATTCATATGTAATATCAAATCACAGGGAGTAGGACATGCAATTCACAGTTATAGAACATCCGTTGATAAGCCATAAGCTTGGGATACTGCGCGACAAGGATACGCCGTCCGCGTTGTTTCGCGACGTAGTGGGGGAGATAGTAACGCTATTGGCCTACGAGGCCACGCGTAACGTCAAAACGGAGACCATAGACGTCGAGACGCCGCTGGCACATTGCGCGTGCCAGCATCTTGTTAAGGACCCAAGGCCCATAGTCGTGCCCATACTGCGTGCCGGGCTTGGTATGCTGTCTGGCATGATAAGCTGCATGCCAACGGCCGAGGTAGGCTTCCTTGGCATGAAGCGCAATGAGGAGACGCTGCAACCGGTAACATACGCCAACCGCCTGCCGGACGACCTTACCGGGCGTCAATGTTATGTGATAGACCCAATGCTCGCTACCGGCGGTACGCTCATAGACACGGTTAATTACCTTAACGAGCGCGGGTGCAAGGACATTACCGCCATTTGCATATTGGCCGCGCCTGAGGGTAAAGCGGCGCTTGCAGCAAGTGTTCCGGCAGACGTTAACCTGTCAGTATACGTTGGCGCGCTAGATGACTGCTTAAACGAGCATGGCTACATAGTACCGTGCCTGGGGGACGCCGGGGACCG
>JAISJA010000104.1 GCA_031261765.1 Coriobacteriales bacterium
AGCGGCGGTCGCCCCGCGCTCGAGGTCCAACTTCCTGAGATTCCCGGCGCCTCGTTAATGTCGGTATTTGTAGCGGTGATTACTTTATATCCCCTTCGCCACAAGAACCGTCCCCATGGCACGCCCTGTGTGTGCGTGTCATGGGGACGGTTCTTGCGGCACATACCATATAATGGATATACATGGAAAAAACATCCCAGGAAAGACCCCCGATAATATATTGGCCTAAAGACTGCAAGAGTAAACCGGCGGCCACGTTGGCCATCGGGGTGTTTGACGGAGTACATGAGGGCCACCAATATCTCATAGGCGAATGCGTTAAAGACGCGCAAAAACGCAAGTGCGAGGCGTGGGTGGTGACGTTTAACATAGATCCGGACGAACTTTTCGGCACGCCGCATAAACTGTTGACGAACGAACACAGGCTTAAGCTACTAAGCATGCAAGACGGAATAGACGGCGTGTTGGTACTGCCGTTTGACAGAAAGCTCGCGGGTTTATCGCCAAATGAGTTCTTAGACGAGGTTATAGCACACGCCTTTACGCCTGTCTCAATACACGTTGGCACGAACTTCCGCTTTGGCGCGCGGGCGGCGGGCGATGACGAGACGCTGCGCCGCTGGGGACTTTCGCAAAAGCCCGTTTGCGACGTTTATATACACGAGTTGTTTAGTGAAGACGGCAAACCTGTCAGTTCTACGCGCATACGTAAGCTTATATCAAGCGGCGACATGACACACGCCGAACACATGCTAACACGCCCCTACGTGCACGAGGAAGATACGCTTTAGAACCTGTCCAGGTCTTTTTTGTACTTCTCTATATAGCTTATGAGGTCTTGCTGCGAATGTACGCCCATCTTGTGGTAGACGGTGTATATATGGCTGCGAACCGTGTTCTTGGAGATGAACAGCTTCTGCTCCATTGTAGACACGTTATATCCGCGTGACATCATGGCGAGTATCTCGGTTTGCCTGGGCGAAAGGTCGTGTTCTTGCGCCACGGCGCATATGACGGTGTCTATGGGACCTATGTCCTCTGACTGCATTTGCATGTTCTCGTCTATATAATCGCTTATGCCCTTGCTGTCGCGTACTTTAGTCTCCCTGTCAACGTTGAACACCAATGTGACGAACAATATCGCGAAACCTATTATCCAGTAGGCGATCATGCTCATCATGTTGTCATGCGCAGAGTTGCTGAATATGGCGTATCCAAGCAAGACGCCCATACCAACGCCAAGGAACGTGCTCGTCTCGACGACCACGAGCAGGAACAGGCACTTGCCCTTGAATATCTCGGCACATTTAAGCGACTTGCGTATGCATTGCTCTGAATGCAAGAAGAAACAGGCCGCGAGCACCGCGATGCATATGAGCTTTAAGGCCGGCACGCCAAGCGGGACCACCAGGCCTGCGAACGCGGCGTATATGAGCACTAAGAACGCGAGCGAATTGGTAGGGCCCTTGCGGCCCACGATGAACAGCTGCGCGAACACGCGCACGGCCGCTATTATGAACCCCACTATTATGGCGTATGGGATAACGTCATATTCCACCGACATGCCCATGTACGAGAATATGACGCCAAGCGCCACAGCGAAGACGAAGCTGAACACTATGAGCTTGTAGTATGACTTCTGCTGGGTATACACGTGCGACATACGTGGCACAGGCGGGTATTCCTCGGGGAAGTCACCAAACGAGAACGCGAGGCATATACCCGAACACGCTGATAGCACCACGATGGCGAGCACCGTATATTCAGCCGGAACGAACGAGACCGCGTAGTATATGACCGCTACCGCGATAGCTATGGCAAGCGCGTGGAACGCGAGCTTCTTGGAGCCGTATCCGGACATGCGCGTGCTTAGCACCGAGAGCAGGCACACGAAACCGAGCGCCGGCGCTATGACAAGCGCCAGCGCGATGGGACTGTATATAAAGCTCACGGCCCCCACGTCGGTGTTATACGCGAACAGCTGGAAAGCCACCAGCAGTATGCCCGCGCCTATGACGACGTATACGGCTTTCATGGGCAGCTTGAATTTATACATCAAAACGGCCGATACTACAAGCGCTAAGGCCTGAGTGACGAAGAAAAGCATGCACATGGGCAAACTGTCAAGCACCGATACGCCGCT
This sequence comes from Coriobacteriales bacterium, assembly GCA_031261765.1. Next base: position 2,144 of record JAISJA010000104.1, read on the forward strand.
TTCGCCTATCATGCCCATGTAATTAAAGCAACTAAGGAGATACGCGACGATAAGGCATGAGGCCGCCAGTATATCTGATATCGCATACTCTAGGTCCAGCGTTAACTCTACATGGTGGTCAGCTCCACCGCGACGGATCCTTAAATCGATATATCCCCTGTTGTGCAGCAAGACCAAGCCTCCATTCAGGACTTAAACGATATATGCGTGTGCATATCACGCGAGACGGAGCGATTGTGAAAATACCGAACAAACATTAGAAATCTAACAATAAATTATACGCATATTATAGCACATATCGCCTATCCCAAACGGTACTCAACACCAAACGAGCCCTGCGGATATTCCCATTTGCGCACCACCGTGCCAAGGCCCAGTATCCTGCACGTACCACATTCCAAACAACCGGCGTAGTCGAACTCCAACGTCTCGCCGTCATCAGTGAATTTATACAGTCCCGCCGGGCAAGCGTTCACCAACCGTTTCTTGGCTAGCGCATCCGGGCACGTGCCGTCTATCTCTATGTGCGCGTTGTCTTCGTCGACGAAGAACTTATCTATGGCAAGTTTTTCCTCTATGGTAAGCTGCTGGTTTGCGGTTGCGTTTGCGTTGTCTTCGCTCATAGCGCTTTCACTCCCTTCCTGGCGTCTTTAAACAGCGTCATGTAGCCTATCTGTTTTATCAACGGCTTGACCTTGCGCATAAGGGGCCGCTCGGGCTTGCCGTCCACCATGAACATGGACGTGAGCGCCTTGCTTATCATGTCTGGGTATTCGTTGAATATGCGCGGGTTTTCCATGAACGCGGGAAAATCCTTGTACAGGCGCATGTCTGACATGACATAGCTCGCGTCTAACGCCCGGCCATATGACGCCAGCGCGCTGGCACCATAGTCGCCAGCGGCTTTCGCGTCGCATATAGCCCTGGCAGCGTAGTAGCCTGAGCTTATGGCGAAGTCCATGCCGCGCACCATATACCCCGTGTTTATGCAGAGGCCTGCGGCGTCGCCGCATACCAGCACGCCGTCGCCGTAAAGCTTGGGCACCGCAGACAGCCCGGCCTCCGTAAGCGCGTGGGCGCTGTATTCGGCCAACTTGGCGCCGCGCAGAAGCGGGGTCACGACCGGATGTCCGGCGAACTCGTCTAAAAGCCGGGTTACCGGTTTGTCGCTTTCATCTATATGCGCAAGCCCTATGACCAACCCAAGCGATATACTGTCGCGGTTAGTATACAGAAAACCGCCGCCCATTAAACCGTTGCTGGGAGATCCGGCGAACAGCCACGCCGTGCCCTCGTCGTCGTTTGCGGTCCCAAAACGGTCCGTTATAGTGGCAGCGGGAAGCTCCCACACGCCTTTCAGGCCAACGGCGGCCTGCTCGGGCGCAAGCGGCCTGCTTAGGCCGGCGCGCTGGGCCAACGCGGAGTTAAGGCCGTCGGCCAGCACCACGACGTTGCCCTCTATCTCGTCTGTGCCGCATATGATGCCGCAAACCTTGCCGTCGCGCACCAGAAGGTCGTCTACCTTCATGCCGGTAGCGCACACCGCGCCGGCCGATTCGGCCTCGTCGAAAAGCCAACGGTCGAATTTTGAACGCAGCACGACGTATGACTCGCTACCAGGTCCACAAAGCGCTTCGCTGGAAAAGTCCATTGTAGCGGCGCTGTCATGCGTCAGCATGCTGACTTTCTCGTGTGTGACCTTACGCTCCAGCGGCGCGCGGTCGGCGAAGTCAGGCATAAGCTGATACAGGCAATGCGCGTATATGCGCCCTCCCGTCATGTTCTTAGCCCCGGCATAGTTGCCACGCTCTACAAGCAGAACGTTCAATCCGTCTTTTGCCATAGTGTAGGCAGCGGCGGAGCCTGCCAGCCCGCCGCCTACTACTATCGCGTCAAATACGTCATCATCCATGTGCTAGCTACCTTTCTTCTATTCCCCAGCCAACTTCCTGTAAAAGCACGGCTTGAACCTAGCTTGAACCTAGCTTTCCAACAGGTTCATGAGCTTGGGCACGACCGTACGGAAGTCCCCCACTATGCCATAGTCGGCCTGCTTGAATATAGGCGCCGATTTATCCTTGTTGATAGCGAATATCGTGCCGGACTGGTTGTAGCCCACCATATGCTGCACCTGCCCCGACGCCGCGATAGACACGAACACCGACGGTTTGAACATAACGCCGGACACGCCTATATAGCGCTCTTTCTCCATAAGCCCAAGCGCTTCTGACACGGGACGCGTGCAACCCATCTCCGCCCCTATAACATGGCTTAGGTCCTCACACATAGAGACGTCTTCCGGCGTATTAACGCCGCGACCTATGGCTACGGCCTTGCTTGCCGCCGCGAGGTTCACGCTAGCGGTTTCTGTGGGCTTAAGGCCGATGCGGCTCACGTGCGCGCTTTGCGCCTGCGCTTCTACCGGCACCACAGTCGCGACGGCGCCATCGCCTGCGGCCGGCGCGGCGAAGACGCCGTTGCCGCATATCGCAACGCAAATGGGCGCGGTAGACTTAATGGTGCGTATGGCAGATCCACCATGCACCATTTGCGTTACCTCTATGCCGTCATCTACGCTTACGAACTCCATTACGCCCGTAAGCGCCGCACATTCAAGTTCCGCGGATAAGACCGCCGCGAGCATCCTTGAGTGTGCCGACTTATCCAATAATATAAGCTTTGGCGCCGCGTCTTTGGCATACGTCGCGACTGCGTGGTACATATCATCTGCACGCGCGCCCGCGGGAACACTGAATTGCAGGATCTCGTTTGCGCCGCATCCCACAAAGCGGTCAACGTCCGTACCATCGCCTATGTATATACCAACCACTTTGTCGCCAAGCGTATGCGCCCCGGCCGCGAGAGTGGCAATGGCAGAAGGGCCATCCGCGAATATCCAGACCTCGTTTAGTTTGCTCAATTTAATCTCCTAACACTACTTATTGGCATTCCCTACAGCTTCGCCTTAAGCGCCGCCGCGAACTGCTCTATGCCGTTCTCACCATCGTCATAAACCTGTTGCAAGCGCTCGGCCTCAGGTGGCGCCATGACGGATTCCACCTCTAGACAAGATGGCACAAGCGCGTCAAGATCTGCGGCCGACCATTCGTTAACGGGCTTCTTACCGGCGGAAAGTATGTCTTTCATGGACGGTATGCGCGCCTCTGCGAAATCCGAGGCTATCGATAGCACCGCCGGCAGCTCCACGTGAAGCTCCTCGGTGCCGTCGTCTAACGTGCGCTCGACTTCCAGGTCGCCACTTGCGGCATCATATGTAACAGCACTTACGGCGTTAACGTTCGCCCAGCCTAGAAGCTCTCCCAAAACAGGGCCCACCTGTTGCGCGTATATGTCTGCGGAACCGTCGCCGCACACTACCAGGTCCACGCCGCCAAGCTTGTCGACGGCGGACTTCAGCAGGCACGCCGTTTGATAGGCGTCTATGCCGGCAAACGAGTCGTCTGTGGCGCAAATCAGCTCTTCTGGGCCGTGCGCGAGCACGCTCTTGCGAAGCTTTGAGTTGTCAAGCTCATGTGCGCCAACCGACATGGCCGTGACCTTGCCGTCTGACGCCTCCGCAAGCTGCATGGCGGCCTCTATGCCGGTAAGGTCGTAGTCGCCTACTTTCCATTCCGCGCGGTCCCACGATATGCTACGGTCGTCGTTCACGACGACGTCCTGCTCCTCCGGCACCAATTTATAGCATGCTAGTATATTCATATATAACCACCTTTACTTATCAAGATATTTCTTCACTACCTGGCGCCCGGCTATATGCACCATGATCTCTGTCGTGCCACCCGCAAACTGGTTGCCGCGCGAGTCTATGAACGCGCGGGACACCCGGGTCTCAGACGTATAACCTATGCCGCCGAATATCTGCATGGCGTCAGAGCAGACCTCGTGCGCGGCGATTGAGCTATAGCGTTTCAGCAAGGCGGAATCCAGGCGCACCGATATGCCGTTGTCTATCTCCCACGCGCACTTATAGAGCATGTTGCGGATATTCTGGCATTTGATCTCCATGTCGGTGAGCTTCTCTTGTATGAGCTGGTATTTGCATATGGGTTTGCCAAACGTGACACGCTGGTTCGCGAACTTCGCGGCGTCCTCAAGCGCCGCCTGCGCAAGGCCCAAAGACGACGCGGCCAGAAGCAAACGCTCTACCTCGAAGTTAGCCATGAGCTCCATGAAACCTACGTGGCGTTTGCCAAACAGGTTCGTCTCGTCCATCTCGACGTTGTCAAAATATACCTCGCAGAAAGACTGGATGGTCTGGCCTATCTTCGCGAAGCCCGACTTTGATATGCCGGGGCTGTCACTTGGTATGAGCCACATGGACATGTTCTTGTTCTCTCGCGACGGGTCCTCGTCTTTTGCCACTACCAGCATGTAAGGCGCGACCTGGCCCTCTGTCACGAAGGTCTTAGTGCCGTTCAAGTAGAACTTGCCGTCTTTCTCGGTAGTGGTCGTTGACATGTTCGCGTTGTCGCTTCCAGCCTCCGGCTCAGATATGGCAAGGGCTATACACGACTTGCCGGTATCGGCGTATATCTTCATAGCCAGGTCTATCTGCTCGGGCGTGCCAAGTTCAGCGACGTCGTACATGGTAAGTATGTTGGCCAAAAACGGCATTATCGCGCTGGTCTTGCGCGTAAGTTCCTCTGTGAACAGCACGCGCGTAAGCACGTCGGCCGGCGTGCCACCAACTTCCTCCGGAAGGCCCAACATGCCGAACCCGGCGTCGTAAAACGACTTGGCTACCTCGTCTGACACACCGTGCTCAGCGTACCATTTCTGTATGTCCGGCTCGGTTATGTTGCGGTCTACCCATTCGTCGACGCTCTCAATGAGCAGCTCTTGCTCCTCTGTAAGTTTAAAGTCCATTTGCTTATCCTCTCTAAATGGTTTTCCGTCAGGTTATTTCTTGCGGAAGTTGTCCTTAAGGTATTGCATAGCCTCTTCGTCTCCCATGCATTGCGGGGTGTTCGCGGCGTCAAGCGACAGTATGGCCTCAAGGTTCGTATACGTATGCGAGTTAAGCGAGCGTTTCATCATGGTCATGGTTATGCGTGGCAAAGTCGCGATGTGGTCTGCCATCGCCAGAGTCTCCTCCTCGATCTTATCGTCAGGATAAACGCGCGATATCATGCCCATGTCGAAGGCCTCTTTCGCGCCCACGCGCCTTCCCGAATACCACATCTCCTTGGCCTTGTACATGCCTATAGACTGCGGCAAGAACAGCAGCGCGCCCATCTCGGGCGATATGCCAACGTGCGTGAACATAGACGCCATCTGCGCCGACTCGGACGCGAATATAAGGTCACACGCCATGGGCAAGCTTAACCCGGCGCCAAGCGCGTAGCCTTCCACCTGGGCTATGAACGGCTTGTCGCAACGCACGATGGACGATATTATATTGCCAAGTAATATAAGCCCGTTGCGTTGCTGTAGCATCGTCTGCTTCTCACCGGCTATAAACGGGCCAAGGTCGCCGCCCGCGCTAAACGAGCCGCCGGCCCCGCGTAAGATGACACAGCGTATCTCGGCGTCCGCGTCTATCTCGCGTATGTCGTCTAGCAGCTCGTGGGCCAGCTCGGCGGAAAGCGCGTTTTTCTTCTCGGGACGGTTAAGCGTCAGATAAACCACGCCGTTGTCGCGCCTCTCCATTAAGACCAACTCATTTTTTGCCATTTCAAAGCTCCTTTCGTAAAGGTATCGGTTGTTCAGTCAAGATAGTTGTCCGCGAACTCCAGCGCGCTGTTCATGCACATCTCCGTGCCAACGCCGCTGCCGCCGGCTTCGCCGCCTACTATATAAAGCCCTTCTATCTCGGTCTTTATCTTCGGGCGTTTAGCGCCTACCTGCCCGGGTACCTGCGCCACGCCTATGCCCACGCCATGCTCGCCAAAGACCTTCTCTATGTCTTTCACGCTGAAGCTCTCCATCCACATGATATGCTCGCGTATGTTTGGAATATAGCGCTCGGCAGTTGCCAGCATGGCCTCCGGTAGCTCGTCGCTTATGTTCTGCGGCACGTCTATTGGCACCATGGTCGCGAAGTTTATGAGCTGCTTGCCCTCTGGCGCACATGACGGCGAGAAGTTAGACGGCGAAACCAGAAACAGGTTCATCTGCTCGGGCATCTTGCCGGCCATCATCTGGTCGTAATACGCGCGTTGGTCAAGCGTGCCTATTTGCGACAGCATCTTTATATCGGTCACGACCTCGTCTGTGGCCACGCGCACCACAGGCCCGGTCCATGAGTATTCCAGGCCCTTAACGTAGTCCACGTATCCTTTCGAGAAGTTCTCGGCACCGGCAAGGTTGAACACCGTGTTCTGGATGTCAGCGTTAGATACTATCATGCTAGCATGATAAGTCTCGCCGTTCGCGACGACTCACGTGGCCCTGCCGTCCTCTATGATTATCTTCTCTACAGGAGAGGTGCATATGACCTCGCCGCCCTTGGCCTTAAACGCGTCTTCAAGCTCGTGGCTTATGGCTATGCAGCCGCCCTCAGGGTATCCGGACGCCTTGGCCGTGCTCTCGGCGCGCATGCACCTCATGAACTCGCCAGCTGACAGTTTCCATGACGGCAGGCACGTATAGATAGTCGATATGTTAAGGAAGCACGCGTGTATCATCGGGTCGTCGGTATATCGCGACAGATAGTCCTCTATGGTTATATCGTCATATGAAGACACTTCCTCGTCGCTTATAGAGCGTATGGCACCCATGCATTTCATGAGCGCCTCCATGTCGTCTTCGCTCACGCCGAACTTGGGCAGGTCGTGTGGGAAGATGAACACGTTGCCGTCAAAGCTGGAGACCGGGCGTATCTTCTTGTACTCTATGCTGGACTCCTCGCCGGCGCGCCGCAGTATCTCACCAAGCGGCCCTTTGGTAGTGCAGCTTATAACGTGCACGCCCATATCTATAGTGAAGCCGTCTTTCTTGTGCGAAGTCAGCCTGCCGCCAACATCGTTTAACTTCTCTAAGATAAGCACGTGCTTGCCTTTAGACGCCATGAGCAGCGCGGCGGAAAGCCCGCCTATGCCCGCCCCTATTACGATAGCGTCATATTGTTTTGCCATAATGTATTCCTTTCCTTAAACCATTCCCGCAAGCAGATCGCGTTGCAGTTTGCCAGCCGCGTTACGCGGCAACCCATTGAGGAAGACCACGTGGCGCGGTTTCTTGTACGAGTCCATATGCTGCTTGCAGCACGCTATGACGTCGTCGGCGCATATGTCGCTGCCGCGCGCCTTTACCACGAACGCGCACACGGTCTCGCCCCATTTCTCGTCAGGCAGCCCTATCACTCCAACGTCCAGGACCTCTGGCCCCATGGCGCGTATACATTCCTCTACTTCCTTCGGGTATATATTCTCTCCGCCGGATATTATCATCTGACTTTTACGCCCTGACAGGTAAAGGTACCCGTCTTCGTCAAGGCTTCCCATGTCTCCCGTGTGAT
>JAISJA010000063.1 GCA_031261765.1 Coriobacteriales bacterium
GGAATCTATTGTAGGTATTACGTGCCGTAAAAGCTGGATTCCGGGTCACGCGTTCGCTTAGCGGCGGCAAAGCCGCCTACGAACACGGCCCGGAATGACGCAAACGAATATTATGACGACTGGATGAAATGACTGACAACATAGACTTACTTATAGCAGGCCTTGGGAACCCGGGTGACAAGTTCACCAACACAAGGCACAACGTTGGATTCATGGCCATTGACGCGCTTGGCGATACGCTTGGCGCGTCTTATTGGCAAGACAAATGCGAAGCACAAATAGCTAGTGTGACGTATGGCGACTATACTATTATGCTAGCTAAACCGCAAACCTACATGAACGAAAGCGGCCGTGCGGTAAAGGGGCTCTGCAAGACATATGGCCTCTCCCCTTCTAACGTACTTGTAATACATGACGACCTGGACCTGCCGGCACACCAGCTGCGCTTTAAGATGGGCGGCGGCAACGGCGGGCACAACGGTATAAAGAGCATTGTCGCGGCCATAGGCGCTGACTTCGCACGCCTTAAGATAGGCACGGGGCGCCCACCCGGACGCATGGAAGCATACGACTACGTATTGCAACAGCTAAAGGGAGACGCACTGGAAGAGCAACGCGTAGACGGCGCTACGGCCGCAGACGCGGCATTGTTCTATGCTGAAAACGGGCTTATCAAAGCCCAGGATAAATACAACTAGTCCTCAGCGCTTTTATCCACGGCTGCAGACGTATCGTCAGCAATCGCGTTAGCGGCCGCGGCTACGTCTGAGACAGGAGCGGGCTCTGTGGTCTTAGCGTCGCTATTGGCGCCAGTCGCATCTGCGGTTGCAGACGCCTCTTCCGTAATCGCGGATGCCTCTTCCGCCGCTTTCTTCTCCGCCGCGTATTTTGCCCTTGCGTCTTTTATGCGGTTGTTCAACTTCTTGAACTCTATAGACATCATTATTATGGCGGTGATAAGCGAGAGGCCGTCTGCCATTGGATAAGACACGTTTATGGCGTCAAGCGGCGTTATGAAGCTTATGGGGTCGAACGTCGCCTCTATCCAAGGCAGCAATAACAATAACGGTATAAGGTATATGACCTGGCGCGTAAGCGACAGGAACATGGACTTAAGCGGCTGGCCACTGGATTGGAAGAAGCTCGTTGATATGACCTGTATTCCTACAAGCGGCATGAAGAAACATTGCACTTGCAGCACGTATGTCGTATAGTCCATAAGCGGACCTTGCTGCATACCGAATATAGTGGCTATCTGGTACGGGAACAGATGGATAAGTCCCCAGAACACGATGCCAATGACGATCACCCATATGATCGCGTACTTAAAGGCGGTCTTCACACGGGCGAACATCTGGGCACCGTAGTTGTAGCCCAAAATTGGCTGTGCGGCCATAGACACTCCCATAAGCGGGAAGAACGCCAACATGATGACACGGGCGGCGACGCCAACCGACGCCTGCGCCCCCATAGCGCCAATAGGTTGCATAGCGCCATATATGGCAAGCTGGTTGTTAAGCACCAGGTTGATGATAGAAGCGGCGATTTGGAGGAAGAACGGGGCAGAACCAAGCGCTAATATGCTGCGTATGAGCCTGAGGTGCGGTTTAACGTAGCGCTTGTGCAGTTTAAATGGCGCTTTCTTTGAGAACACGAAATACCAAAACACCAAAACCGCCGAGAAGCCCTGGCCGATTATCGTGGCCAAAGCCGATCCTGCGACTCCCATATGCAACATGATGACGAACAGGAAGTTCAATAATATGCACGCGCCGGTACCGGCCAGCATAGTGTAAAGCGCGCGGTTTGGGTCGCCTGCGGTACGCATGAAGTTGTTGAAGCCCATACCAAAGAACTGCAGTATAAAGCCTATGGACGCTATGCGGATAAACCAATGCGCGCTCTCCCACGTGTCGCTTGTGGCGCCCGATATAGATAGCACCGGGTCCATGAATATGTTCACGAGCGTCGTCATAAGCACGGCGGCCACAATGACCATGAAGAACGCCTGGCCTAGTACGTGCTCCGCCTCGTCGCGTTTGCCCTCGCCCAGCCTTAGGGCCGCAAGCGCGTTACCGCCGGCGCCTATAAGCACCGAAACGGACATGGATAAGATCATGATAGGCATGGCTATAGTAGCAGTCGCCTGCCCCACAGCTCCTACGCCTATGCCCATGAATATAGCGTCTACGATGTTATACAGGCCATTCGCGACCATGCTTATGATGGACGGAATGGCATACTCCATGAGCAGCTTGCCTATCTTGGCATTGCCAAGTCGGTTTACTTTCTGTTGGTTGTCTTGAATTTGATTGGGGGATTCAGTTGTTTCCATTTAATTAACTGTAGCACAACACGCGGTACACGGCGCTACAGAACCGAAGCGATGACGGCATTAGCAATAGTATCATAGCTTGGCAATGTGCTAGTAATATCCGATAAATACGCCGCTCGAGCGTCCGCGCCGCGCTGTGGCCGCTCTACGTTCAGGCCTATACCCACTACCGCCGGCGGCCTTTCCACGAGTATCCCGGCGAGCTTGCCGTTATCGGCCATTATATCGTTTGGCCACTTAAGATGTATGTGGTCCTTTGCGTCAGGCATAAGGTCGCAAAGCGCACGGCATATGTTACGCGCGGAATCAAACTGGAGCTCATATACCTCGTCTACGGTAAGACGTATAGCCGGCGCGACCGATATATACAACCCGCCGCCGGGCGAGGCCCATTTGTGCCCGTAGCGCCCGCGGCCAGCCGTTTGCGCGCGCGCGACCACGGCCAGCGGCGCTTGTCCCTGTCTAGTCTTAAGCATGTCTTTAATCACGTCGTTAGTGGACGTCACTTCGTCAAACGTGAGTATAGTTGGTTTATCCATGTATCCATGATACAAGAGTATGTGAAATACATGTATGGATATGAATACCACCCACACTCTAGTAGAATGTATTTATGGAGACTTTCGAGTACATACTGGTTATGCTGGTGGCAGTGCTTATCTCGGCGTTGATAAGCCAACGCGTCACGCGTATAAGCGCGCCGCTTATACAGATAGCGCTTGGCGTCGTCATAAGCATAGTTCCGTTTTTCCACTTTGACATGACGCTTGACTCCGATTTGTTCTTGGTGCTTTTCATAGCGCCATTGCTGTTCCAGGACGCGAAGAACGCCGATAAACTGACACTATGGAAGCGTAAGGTACCAATATTATTGTTGGCGCTGGGGCTTGTCTTCGTTACGAGCTTCGCGGTCGGCGGGCTCGTGCATGCCGTCGAACCGGCAATACCGTTAGCCGCCGCTTTGGCGCTCGCGGCTGCGCTTGCCCCAACCGACGCCATAGCCGTCGCCTCGCTTAAGGATCGCGTGACAGTAAACGACGACCAGCAGGCGTTGCTTAAAGGAGAAGCGCTTTTCAACGACGCGTCGTCCATCGTCTCGTTCCAGTTCGCGCTTGCGGCGCTTGCCGTTGGCCCATACGCGGCGGCCGCAGGGCTTGACCGTCCGGCCTTCATGGGCAACATAGCTATGACGTTCGCGTTCATGTTCTTTGGCGGCCTTATATTGGGCGTCGCGTTAATGGCGCTGCGCTACGCTTTGGTACAGCTGCTAAGGCGTACGGGTATGGAGAGCGTCACGTTCCACGTGCTGTTTGAGGTAGTAACGCCGTTCATAGTCTATATCGTCGCCGAAGCCCTACACGTAAGCGGAATCATAGCCGTGGTGGCCGCTGGCATAGTGTATTCCATCGCTCCAAAATGGCAGACGCCGGTGAACGCCCGCCACAACATAGTTTCCAGCAGCGTTTGGAACGTTGGCGAGTTCACGTTAAACGGCATAGTGTTCCTTATACTCGGCACGCAATTGCCCACTGTCGCTATAGCGGCCTGGAGCAACGTGCACGCGAACTCCAACTTCTTCATATTGCTTATAGTTGGTATACTGGTTGCCATAATGCTCATAAGGTTCATTTGGGTGCTCATAATGCGTTCGCGCGACAGTATAGAATATGACGCCGATAAACCCCATGGCCGCATCCTCGCGCACGCACACGACGCGCTAACGCTGTCGCTTAGCGGCGTGAAGGGTGCTATTACGCTAGCGTTGTTACTTACTATTCCAACAACATTAGCGGACGGCAGCGCTTTTCCGGCACGCAACATAATATTGTTCGTCGCGAGCGTTGTCATAATACTCTCGCTTCTGGTCGCGAACTTCGTATTGCCGCTTGTCGCGCCCAAGAAAGCTGACGCCATAACCCCGGAAGCCGAGATACAGGCCATAATGGGTATCTACAGGAACGTGATACACAAACTGGCGGAAGACGTGACCGACGAGACCAAGCACGCTACCGACGCCGTTATAATGCAATATACGAACCGCATAAACTCGGTCAGGATGAACAACCAGATAACCGATCCTGGCGAGGAGGCGCTGCGCAAGCGCATAATACGCATAGAACGCGAGAACACGCTCAACATGATAGAAGAGGGCAAAGTAAGCGCGTTCGCCGGCTCGGCATACCTGTACCAGCTTGGACGTACGCTTGCCATGGTGGAGCACCACGGTGAGCGCAGATGGACACTGGTGGGGATAATAAGGTCTTTCATGCGGCGTCTGCGCATACACAGGGAAATGAAACGCATGGACGGATCGAAGGAAACACGACTGCAACAAGGCGCCGACATACGTGAGATACGCCGCGAGAACTATCGCTATGTGCTGCGCGTGCTTGACACGCTAATGGACGAGCCGAACGCCGATATAGAAGCGTTGAACCGTATAGCGGCAGACCTTAAGGCACGGGCTGACAGACCGATAATAGAAGAGCGAATGCGGCCAAAACCGATAATAGAACAGGCTGAACGTGACGCTTTTGAAGACGAGATGTTAGACATAAGCGCAACGGCCATGCAATATGAACGCGAAGGGATAGAGAACGCGCTGATACATGGGCATATATCGAAGCAAACCGCCAAACAGATGCGTGATAACGTGGCGTTAATGGAGTTGGATATAGAAGAGCAACTAGAATAGGCTCAATGCACACTAGAGGTTTATAGCTATATCTCTTTAGAACCTGG
>JAISJA010000110.1 GCA_031261765.1 Coriobacteriales bacterium
ATTCCGGGTCAAGCCCGGAATGACGTAATGGGGCGTCGGAATGACGTAATGGGGTATCGGAGTGACGCGCTGGGGTATCGGAGTTACGTGCTGCCATGGCGGTTTTAATAGCATCCAGCGCCTCGCGCTGCCCGGCGGTCAGGTCCTCTATATCGTATGTACGCTTGGGAAGCTCCTCTGGCTCGCGTTTGCGATGCTTGAGCCCGGTTATGTGGTATTTGCCGTCTGCGGTCTTGCGGAGCTTTGGCGCGGCGCCCGATGGTACGAACAGATGTATCGCCTCGCTTAACGGCGACATATACTCATGCGCTATCCATTTCGCGAGCTCGGCGGAAGCGGCGTCAAAGAACGGTTCTGACAATATGTCGTCTATCGATTTTACCTTGGAGGCGTCAGTACCCGCCGGCAAGTCGCAGGCAATGTCTACTATGTAGCCAAGGGCCTTACGATGGGCGAAATCTACGAGCACGCAGCAACCCACCTGTGCCGTGGCGACAAGTTCGGCCGGTACCTCGTAATAGAATGCGGACGCGAGCTCGCGAGTTGGAATGTCTACTATTACGCTAGCATAATGCATTAATCGAACGGGATCTCGCGCCTGTCGCCGTTCCTTGTTGGCACGGTAACGCACTTGTATCCTGCCTCTTGCAGCGCTATGTACGCGGCGTCGAAGTCACGCCCTACGTCGCTTGGCGTATGTGCGTCAGATGAAACCGTGCATGGCACGCCCTCGTTGCAAAACGCGCGTAGGAGCTCGGGACCCGGGTAGAACTCGTGCACAGGCTTGCGCAGGCCCGCCGTATTAAGCTCTATCATGACGCCCCTTTGCGCGGCGGCACTAGCCATGGCAGCGTATTGTTCACTTACGTCGAACGTGGGCTTGTGGCATAGTTTCTTCGGCAAGTCAGGATGCGTCATTATGTCAAACGGAATAGAGCTGTTGACGGCCTCCAACCAGAGGTCGAAATACTTCTGCCAGACGGCTTTCTCTCCGCGGGCGTCCCATTCGTCGTCGAAGCTCTCGGTGTCGAACGCCCAATAATGGCCGTCACCCTCGTCTTGTGCCATGTGTACGGAGCCTAGCTTCAATTCAAACGGAGCGATACGCTCCATGATATAGTCTTCCGCACCGTGGCGCCAGTCTATCTCCGTACCGCATATTATCTCGATATCCGGGTGCGCTTTTCGCGCTTCCCCTATGCTGTCCAGGTATAGGCCTACGTCGCTTTCGTGCATGGCGAAAACGCCGTATGGGTTCGCCTCGTCGGGCAGGGGCAAGTGCTCTGTAAGCGCGATCGTGGTCATGCCCTGCGACAGCGCCGTTTGAACTACCTCCTCTACCGTGCCCTCTCCGTGATTTGATAAGTACGTATGTGTGTGGGTATCTGTCTTCTCCATGTTTTTAGTATATCAAAGGCGACATAGTGGATACATGACAGCCGTATTGCAGCAAGGTAACGGACCGCTACATATATTAGACATTAGACTGGCCGTTGGGCCAAGACGCCGTCACTCGTCTATCTGCAGCAACGCCATGAAAGCTTCCTGCGGTACTTCCACGTTGCCAATGGATTTCATGCGCTTCTTGCCGGCCTTCTGCTTTTCCAGCAGCTTGCGCTTGCGCGTTATGTCTCCGCCATAACATTTGGCAAGCACGTCTTTGCGCTTCGCCTTGACGTTAGTGCGCGCGAGCACCCGGCTACCAATAGCCGCTTGTATCGGCACCTCGAAAAGCTGCCTTGGGATAACCTCTTTCAGCTTACGTGCTAGCTGGTTGCCACGTGAATATGCTTTATCGCTATGTACGATAAACGATAGCGCGTCAACAGGCTTGCCTGCTAGCAATACGTCAAGCTTGACCAGATCTGACGGGCGGTAGTCCTTGAACTCGTAATCAAGCGAAGCATAGCCGCGCGTGCGGCTTTTAAGCTGGTCGAAATAATCTATTATCAGTTCGGATAATGGAATCTCCCACTGCATCTCCACGGTGTTCTGCGACAGATACTGCATGGTCTTGAACTCGCCGCGCCTCTCGCGCGAAAGCTCCATCACCGCGCCAACGTAGTCGGGCGGTATGATGACGTTCGCGGCAAGGTATGGTTCCTCTATATGGTCTATGGTACCGGGATCCGGCATATCCTGCGGCGATGTTATGGTTATATACGGCGCGTCTTTATCGCCCTTAACGCCGTTGTTAGTGAACACGTGGTACTCCACACTAGGAGCCGTGGCTAGCAGGTCCAGGTCGAACTCGCGCTCCAGGCGCTCCTTCACGACCTCCATGTGCAAAAGTCCCAAAAAACCAACGCGGAAACCGAATCCAAGCGCGTGGCTCGTCTCTGGCGTATATATAAGCGCCGGGTCGTTGAGCTTCAGCTTCTCCAGCGCGTCGCGCAGCTCCTCGTATTGGTCGCCCTCCATGGGGAACATACCGGTGTAGACCATGGGTTGGACTTCCCTATAGCCCTCAAGAGGTTCGCTAGCTTGATGACTGGCTAGCGTGATAGTATCTCCCACTTTAATATCAGCCGGGTCCTTAAGGCCTGTTACGAGATACCCTACTTCTCCGGCACTAAGTTCGTTTGTCGGCACGTCCGCCGGCCGCCGCACACCTACTTCCTCGGCCTTCGCGGTAGTACCGGTTGCCATGCACGTGAAGTCGTCGCCGGTCTTAAGCGTCCCGTCAGCTATGCGCACAAGCGCCATGACGCCACGGTAGGTGTCAAAATACGAATCGAACACTAGTGCCTTAAGCGGATTCTCGCGCTCGCCGGTTGGCGCCGGTATGCGCTTCACTATGGCTTCCAAAAGCTCATGTATGCCCTCACCGGTCTTGGCCGACGTCAGCACGGCCTCATCCGCTGGAATGGCAAGGCCCTCCTCTATCTCGCCGCGCACGCGTTCTATGTCCGCCGCGGGCAGGTCTATCTTATTTATCACGGGAATTATCTCTAAGTTGGCGTTCATGGCCATAAGCGCGTTAGCCACCGTTTGAGCCTCTACCCCCTGCGTCGCGTCCACTATAAGCACCGCGCCCTCACAAGCGGCAAGGCTGCGCGACACCTCGTACGTGAAATCAACGTGCCCCGGCGTATCTATTAAATTAAGGTGATAAGTCTCGCCATCGTCGGCCTTGTAGTCAACGCGTACGGCCTGGGACTTTATGGTTATGCCACGCTCGCGCTCTATATCCATGGAATCCAACACCTGTGATACCATGTCGCGTTTGGCTATTGTATGTGTTAGCTCCAGTATGCGGTCGGCTATAGTGGACTTACCGTGGTCGATATGGGCGATTATGGAGAAATTACGGATGTTAGACTGCGACATACATATATTATAGCGCGCCACACATGCGGCAAGTTACCTTGACTCTTTAAGATGGAACAACCATCTGGATCTGTCCAGCTATTTGTTTACGTTTAGCTATATCGCCAGCATATGGCATGATGACCACGTTACCAAAGCGGTGCATCCCTGGGAATTGCTTGCCATAGCAGAAAATCGTATGCGGATGTACTCGTTTTTCTAGTTCGATGAAACCAGGCCAAAATAAATCCGGACGTTTTTTAGCACCCAATGTAGAAATAACAACATCTGATTCTTCAGCAATACCATCGAAACAAAAACACAGGCTCGCAGCATCTGACCACCCAACCGTTGGAAGGACCTTGATT
>JAISJA010000029.1 GCA_031261765.1 Coriobacteriales bacterium
TTCATAAGCATCGCCAAAAGCGTCTATCGTGCTGTCCTTGTAGTCTCCCAGTTTCATATCGCCAATGCAATGGAGCAGTTTCGCGTAGTCAAACGTTGCATCACCGGCTTCGCGCTCGCCAGCGTTAATGTAGTTGGTGATGTTCTCAGATATATACCTATAGAACAAGATGCCCAGCACATATTGCTTGAAGTCCCAGCCGTCTACGCTGCCGCGCAGGTCGGTTGCAACTTTCCAAATGGTGCTGTATAGCTCAGCGCGTTCTTGTTCTTTGCGGTTATCTGTCATGATTGTGTTTCCTTGTGTTTCCTTGTGTTTTGCGCCGTTTAAAGCCTTCATTTAAGTTTAACTTACATGAATGTCGTCACATAGCTAAGCAGCCATGGCCCGCGCCCATTTATCGGCGAGGCCAGCCGTAGCGTGTCGAACGTCTTGTAGAATTCCAGTGCACTTGTTATGCGCCAGACCTATCTCCTCTCCCAAAGCCACCAGGTCTTCATTTTGTATATCTTTGCCCTTGCCGTTAACGCTTGTAGCGTGCTCACCGCCCATGCCGGAACTATAAGTTAGATCGTAAGCAGGAGAAAGAACGTAGCGTCCCTCGTTATCGTTATAGATGAACGAGAAATTGCGCGAGTGGTCGTCCATGTTGTGCGTCTGCACATTGAAGCACATAAGGCGATACATAGCTTCAACCTGTGAGAAATCTTTCGTGATCTTTAAAGCAGCAATCATAAGCGACTTATAGTCGAGACTTGGTATACGATGCGATGTCTCTAAGAGAGCGCTTACAGAGAGCATATGTATGCGTATGCGAGCGCCATGTGCAGCGCCCGCCCCGTCCACTCGGTCAAAGCGTCTGACCCCAAAATAGCCGTTCGTTCGTTTCGACTTGAACAGCCGGACCTCCGGCATGTCTATTCCACATCTCTTGGCAGTCTGTGCATATTCATACTCCATAAGCCCGATATCCGACGGGTCTATATGTGCGGGGAATTTTATTATCCAGTCTGAGCCATTAATATGCGTAAGTACTTTTGGCCTGGCTCCTCCAGACGAACCGCCCATCACGAAAAGCCCATCCAAATCGGAAGCATCGTTGGTTTCAAGCAGATGTTTGCACTCACTGGCAAGTTCGTCCAGATCCAAGTCCGCAGATTCCGTATTGATTACGGCCTCCGGCTCATACACAAGTGCCCCCATGCCTGTCGAACCGACTATGGCCAAACGCTGGAGAGTCGTTATAGAATAAGGATCGACCCCGTGTTTCCTCAACATCCTGTCCAGTAAAAAGCGACCCCAGCCATCAGGTAGGCTATCGCTAAAAACTCCAAATAAACCGTCAAATGGCTCGTATTTTGGCACAAACACCCTGCGCTCAAGTGGCAACGAGAACGGGCTTATCGAAAACCCATGCAAAAGCCAATCGGCGTCATATTCAAAAGCTATTGTGCTATCTTTAGTTAACGCTAGTACGCCGACCGGGCGCTTGTTATACAGCACGTTAAGCGTCTTTACATCTGGGATAAGCAATTGGCTATCATTGCTCATTTATGACGTCCTGTATTGAGCGATACTGCTTGTGGGCAAATAATTCACTAAAATCGTCCGCGCAGTTAAGAGCTATTGATATCTTGATAAGCGATTCGAACGAAATCTTATGTTGTGTCTCAAAACGTTTGATTGACCCCAGGCTAACACCGGAGCGTTTCGCAAGTAATGACTGTGACATGCCAAGCTCACGCCTGCGTTCTCGTACTCGGGACGCTATGGCTGCTACGATGCTACTGACAGATATGTCATCTTGCAATTGTATCATAGCTAATATTTTAACCTAAATTGCCTAATTTAGCAAGTTTTAGATAATATATTAGCTGTATTCGCTCGTCAGTGGACTGTCGAAGCGCGCGTTCTTAGCGCGCCGCGGGAAATGTCATTGGGATGGTTTCCAAATTCCATGATTTGAGTGCATAAGACACGATGGCTCGACCGAAGTTGGCTTACCGCCAATGAGGGAGAGAAATCGTGGCTTAGGTGCCAAATCATGGGATTTGGTGGGCCCTGCAGGATTCGAACCTGCAACCCAGGGATTATGAGTCCCCTGCGCTGCCGTTGCGCCAAGAGCCCACGCACAAAAGAATAGCGCCAAAAGCGCTCAAACCATTATACAACAACAATTCACGTTGCAAGCGCGACAAATAATCGCATGGCGGGCGCATGCGCTCCGTGGCACAAAAAAAGCAACGGCGCTAAGCACCGTTGCCTGGATCCCGGGTCAAGCCCGGGATGACGTTATAGTCAGACCCGCGATGACGTTATCGTCACGTCCGGGATGACGTGGATTGCGGGTCACGCGTTCGCTTAACGGCGCAGAGATCCTGCGCAATCGGCTACGCGCCGATTCGCAGGATGACATCTGTGGTTACGACGTTGTATTCTGCGCGTCTGAGCCTAACGTCGCTGTTATGGTCTGTTGCTGCCCGTTGCGGTATATGGTAAGCTGCATCTGGTCGCCAACGGAGTGCTTGCGCACGGCCAACATAAGGTCGCCGGCCGAGTTCACGTTGCTGCCATCGGCGGATACTACCACGTCGCCGCGCTGCAACCCGGCCGAAGCGGCAGGCGAACCGGACACTACTGACGTTATATAGGCCGCACCGTCAGGAGCGTTAGCGCCAAGCTGGCTTGCCTGCGAAGACGAGAGCGACTGCATCTGCACGCCAAGGTACGCGTGTGTAACCGTTTGCCCGGCCTTAAGCTGGTCTGCTATGTTCAAGGCATAGTTGCTTGCTATGGCGAACCCTACGCCCGAGCTGGAATCTGAATTAGACGAGATAAGCGCGTTTATACCTATTAGCTGCCCCTGGTCGTTTACCAACGCGCCGCCAGAGTTACCGGGGTTAATGGCCGCGTCTGTCTGTATCATGTCGGCGTATACGGACGTGCCACTTGTTGACTGCACGGTTTGTGAACGCGCGGTCGCTGAGACTATACCAGTGGTCACGGTATTCTGCAAACCGTATGGGCTGCCTATGGCCATGACCCACTCGCCTACTTTCACGTCGTCAGAGTTAGCGGTCTCTATTGGCGTAAGGCCCGTGGCGTTTATCTTTATGACGGCTAGGTCAGAGGACTGGTCGGTGCCGCTTACCGTCGCTTGCTGCTGCGAACCATCGCTAAGGTCAACCATGAGCTTGGCCGCGCCGCTTATTACGTGGTAGTTGGTAAGTATATAGCCGTCGCTGGTTAATATGACGCCACTGCCAAGCGAGGATTCCTGAAGGCTACCGGAGCTGCCGCTATTCCCGTTGCCGCTGCCGCTTCCGCCCTGGCCAAACAGATACGAATAAAGGTCTGAGCTAGAGGCTTGCTGTGTGTATACCTCTATGCAAACTACTGACGGTGACGCCTTGGCCGCTACGGCCTCGGCCGTCGTGGAGTCGTCATCGTTGGGGTTAATGGTTATAGCGCTACCGCTGCTGCCACCGCCGTTGTACGCGCCGGCGCCTATTCCGCTTACCGCGAACACGCCCCACACTATCACAGCGCCAACGACTACGCCTATAATGCCCATGATGAACGACATCATGTGCGGACTGCGCGGTTTCTTCACCTTGGGCGGCTTTGGCGCTTTAGGGGCCTTCGCGGCCTTGCCTGAAGGCTGTGCCGCGCCCTGTACGGGTGGCATAGGCGGTACCTGTGAACCGGCGCCAGTCGCGGCGGCTGGCTGGCCCTGTGCCTGCGGGGCTTGCGCGCCAAAGGCGTTGCCGGCTGGTTGGCCGGCTGGTTGGCTGGCGGCTGGCTGTACTCCGGGCGCCACGCCGGGTGCCGCGGCGGCAGCGCTTGTCGCGCCGGCAGCGGGCTGGTTTATCGGCACGCCGTTTACCGTGTCGTAGAACTGCTGCGCGGGCTGCTGCGCCGTTTGGTTAACGTCCCATTGCGTAGTACCCATTGGATAAACGCCAACCGGGTCGTTTTGCGTGGGAGCGCTTTGCGCGAAGCCGCCGACAGCACTGCCGGAAGCCGCGTATGGCATAGCGACGGGCTGGCCGTCTGCGGCGGCTGACGCGTGTGCCTCGCCGGTCTCACGCTCGTTTTGCTCAACGGTGTGTTCTATGAACTCCTGCGGAGCCGCGTGCGATTGATGCTGCGCTTCTTGCTGCGGTTGGCCCGCAGCCGCATGCTGCTCGGCGTCTTGCGGGTGCTGCTGCGCTTGCGCGTCGTCATGCGCGCTTTGCTGCGAGCCTGCCGCGCCCGCTACGTTGTCCGCTTTGCCAGCCGCGGCGTCATGGCCGTGCTGCGGCGTCTCGGGTGAATATGAGTCTGGCATACGAATCACCTTTCTATATAAAGCCTTGTACTTGAACGATGTACGGAACGATCATACATTCGATGAAAAATAACTATCCACACATTCAATACGTACAGTATACTACTGTTATACTGAACCCAAACTGAAAACCTGAAAGCGCGGCCCCGTGTCCAGAACACGCTCTGTCTGTTACATCGCTACTGCATAGTCGACCTTATCCACGAATTTGACATTTCACCAACCGTTGCGCACATTGCAACCGTATGAAAGGCCCCAAAGCGTTAAAATATAGTACAGGCTAATACACCGATGCTTTTGAGGAGGAACTTAAGAATGGCAGAATCAACATTTGAAGTCGTACAACGGGTACTTGCGGACGGTCTTTCCGTCGATAAGGACTCCGTGACAATGGACGCGGATATAAACGAAGACCTTGGAGCGGATTCACTTGACGCGGTCGAGCTCATAATGTCGCTTGAAGAGGAGTTCGACATAGAGATAGAGCCCGAGAAAGCCGAGAGCCTGCATAAGGTAAGCGACATCGTGGCACTTATCGACGAAATGAAAGCATAGTGCAAAATGAGTAAGTTCGATAAAGACGTTCATGACATTGAGCGCCTGGCCGGCCTTCTGGAGTCACACGGGCTGACCAAGCTGGCATACGAGCGTGAGGATATGCACGTGGTGCTTGAGAAGCACAACCACAAGCACAAATGCGCGCCGAAAGGCGAGCAGGCGCCAGCGCAGGCCGTAAGCACGCAGGACGCCGGCGCGGCGCAGGCACAGCCCACGGCGCAATCGGCCGTGCAGTCCGCCGCCCATGCCTTGCCCAGCACGCCCAGCATAGAGAAGGGCGCGGTGTCCGTGCCAAGCGTGGACGCGTCTGCCGGCACGGTGGTAACGGCGCCGCTTGTGGGCACCGCTTACAGGTCCAAGGAACCCGGAGCCACGCCGTTCGTGTCTGAGGGCGACATGGTAAGCGCCGGATCGGTCCTTTGCCTTGTTGAGGCCATGAAGATGTTCAACGAGGTAACGGCGCCGGTAGGCGGCACGGTAAGCGCCATACACTTCCAGGACGGCTCGCTTGTCGAGTTCAACGCGCCACTGTTCACGATAAGTTAATGCTTAGCAAGATACTAGTAGCCAACCGCGGTGAGATCGCCGCGCGTATATTGCGCGCCTGCCGCGAGATGAACATAGAGACGGTCGCCGTTTTCTCTGAGGCCGACCGCGACGCGTTGTTCACGACGCTCGCGACACACGCGTATTGCATAGGCGGCCCACAGCCGCAGGACAGTTATCTTAACCAGGACGCCATATTAACCGTAGCGCGCGCTACGGGCTGCGACGGCATACATCCCGGGTTCGGTTTCTTGTCAGAGAACGCGCAGTTCGCCGCCCGTGTGGCAGAGATGGGCATAACGTTCATAGGGCCAAGCTCTGAGGTCATAAACATGCTTGGCGATAAGAACACCGCACGCGCGCTCATGACGTCTAACAACGTTCCCGTGGTGCCGGGCTCAGACGGACTAGTGGCTGACGCCAAAGAAGCCTGCGACGTCGCAGCGCGCATAGGATATCCCGTGCTGCTGAAGGCGACGGCAGGCGGCGGCGGACGCGGCATACGCGAGGTAGACGCCCCGGAGCAAATGGAGGGCGAGTTCAACTCGGCACGGGCAGAGGCCACCGCGGCGTTTGGAGACGGCGGCCTGTATTTGGAGAAGCTCATAGTGGACCCACGCCACGTAGAGGTGCAGATACTGGCCGACATGTTTGGCAACACGCTGCATCTTGGCGACCGCGACTGTTCACTACAGCGCAACCATCAGAAACTGCTTGAGGAGGCCCCGGCCTGCGCAATAAGCGTAGAGACACGCGAGCGCATGCATAACGCCGCCATAAACGCGGCACGCGCCGCTGGTTACGTTAACGCCGGCACCGTGGAGTTCGTGGTTAACCCCACTACCGAGGAGTTCTATTTCATAGAGATGAACACGCGTATACAGGTTGAGCATCCCGTGACTGAGATGATAACCGGTATAAACATAGTGCGCGAGCAGATACGCATAGCCTCAGGCCTGCCGCTGGACTTCACGCAAGACGAAGTCGTGTTCAACGGCCACGCCATAGAGTGCCGTATTAACGCCGAGAACCCCATTGACGGTTTCAGGCCGTGCCCGGGCACCATAGACTATCTGCACCTGCCAAGCGGCTTTGACGTACGCGTAGATAGCGTATTGCATCATAAGTATGTGGTGTCACCATATTACGATAGCATGATAGCGAAGCTCATAGTACACGGCCGTACGCGCAACGAGGCTATATTGCGCATGCGCCGCGCACTTGAAGAGACCGTCATAACCGGTATAGACACCACGGCGCCGCTATTATATATGCTCATGTATAATCCTGACTATCTTAGCAACCGCATAAACACCGGCTGGCTTGAACACAATCTGGATTCGCTGTTGCAACCGCTTAAAGAGGAGGCCGCGTAGATAAACCATGAGCTTGTTGGACATCTTTAAACGACGCAACGCAGAGCTTAACGAGTTCTCGTCTGAGCGCAACAAGAAGCGCAAAGCGAAGGGCAAGATACGCATACAAAGCCGTACGGCAGAAGTACTGGACCGCGGCAGCGTTAAGTATCTGTTTGACGACATAGTAACAGGCAACCCGCTTGACTTTGAAGGCTATGACGATAAGATAAAGGGCCTTAAGAAGCGCACCAGCAGGCCTGACGCGTTCATTTGCGCCACCGGCACCATAGAGGGCCGCGAGGTCATGTGCGCCGAGCTGCTACCGGAGTTCATGATGGGCTCTATGGGCCAGGCGGTTGGAGAGGCGATATGCCGCAGCGCCGAATACGCGAGGCAGCACGCGTGCCCGCTTATAATATTCTCGGCGAGCGGTGGAGCGCGCATGCAAGAGGGAATGTTCTCGCTTATGCAAATGGCCAAGACGTCTGCCGCGATACACAGGTTCCAGGATGACGGCGGACTCTATATATCTGTGCTGACGAACCCAACGACCGGCGGCGTGACCGCCAGCTTCGCGTCGCTTGGCGACATAATAATAGCGGAGCCTGGAGCGCTTATTGGTTTTGCCGGGCCGCGCGTCATATCGCAGACTATAGGAACTACCCTGCCGGAGGGTTTCCAACGCTCTGAGTTCCAGTTAGAACACGGTTTCGCGGACATAATAGTACGGCGCGAGGAGATGCGTGGCGTCCTGTCGCGCATAGTGGCACTGCATCCCGCTATGGGACAGCTGCCGGTTAACGTGCCAGTACAGCCCATACAGGTTAAGGCCGCGCAGACGGCAAACGCGAACGGCAAGGAGGCCCGCATATGAGCGACTACACTGCCGAGCAACGCGTGGAGATAGCGCGCAACCAGAAACGTCCGCACGTGCGCGCTTTCATCGACGGCTTGTTTGAAGGTTTCATAGAGCTGCATGGAGACAGGCACTTCGCGGACGACCGCGCGCTTATAGGCGGAATAGCCACGTTTGAGGGCATACCGGTTACGGTGGCCGGACACGTTAAAGGCGCGGACTTAAACGAGAACATAGCTTGCAATTTTGGCATGCCCAACCCTGAGGGCTATCGCAAGTTCATTCGCCTGGCGCGCCAGGCAGAGAAGTTCGGACGGCCGGTCATAACCTTCATAGACACGCCGGGCGCGTATCCGGGTATAGGTGCCGAGGAACGCGGCCAGGGCGAGGCCATAGCGCAATGTCTGTATACTTTAAGCGAGCTTAAGACGCCTATAGTGGCCGTGGTTACCGGCGAGGGCGGTTCTGGCGGAGCGCTTGCGCTTGGGCTGGCCGATTACGTGATAATGTACGAGCACGCTATATATTCGGTCTTGTCGCCGGAGGGCTTCGCGAGCATCCTTTGGAAGGACGCTAAACGTTCGCACGAGGCGGCGGAGGTCATGAAGCTAACGTCCGACGACCTATATTCGTTTGGCATGATAGACGCTATAGTTGGCGAACCGGAAGGCGGCGCCCACACAGAACCTGTGGGGGCCATACAGACCCTTAGGCCGGCGTTACATGACGCGCTTGAATATACGCGCGGCATGGACATAAACACGTTGTTAGAGAAACGATACGAGAAATACAGGAAGTTCTAGGTTATAGATGAGGATATTGGCAACCGGCAACGCCGTACCAAAAAGGATATTGACAAACGATGAGCTGGCTGGAATGGTTGACACGTCCGACGAATGGATAATAAGCCATACCGGAATACACGAGCGCCGCATAGCTGACATAGAAGCCGGCGAGACCACGGAGGCGCTTGCCCTGGCAGCCGCAAAAGAGGCTCTTGCGGCGTCTGGCAAAGACGCTAACGACATAGGCTTCTGCATAGTGGCTACGTTCACCGGCGCGCATGGCTTTCCTGCCATAGCCTGTCTATTGCAGCGCGACCTTGGGCTGTCCAACGACGTAATAGCGTTTGACCTTAGCGCGGCGTGCAGCGGGTTTCTATACACGCTTATTGCGGCGCAAGGCATACTTGGCATGGGTGACACTCCCCTGCTTAAGGAGCGCCCGTATGGCATAATAGTTGGCGCTGAGGTACTAAGCAAGATAACGGACTTTACGGACCGCAGCACATGCGTGCTGTTTGGCGACGCGGCGGCGGCGGCCGTCGTTGGGCCGACTGACGGTATGTTCAAATGGACGAGCGAGGTACGTGGCGGAACGGACGCCCTGTATATGGACCGTTACATGCATATGAACGGCCCGGCCGTATATAAGTTCGCGGTAAACGTATTGACCAACAACATACGCAAGGTATGCGATGACGCGAAGATAGCCCCTGACGACATAGATATATTCATATGCCACCAGGCGAACTACCGCATACTTAAAAGCGCCGCCTCACACCTTAACGTACCGCTTGAGCGTTTTTACATGAACCTGCAGAAATACGGTAACACGAGCGCCGCAAGCGTTCCGTTAGCACTGGATGGCGCCATAAAGGACGGATTGCTGGAACCGGGCATGAAGGTGTTGCTTGCCGGGTTCGGAGCGGGCCTTACAAGCGGCGCGGTCTTAATGGATTGGTAAGCTGAACCCCATAACGTCATTCCGGGCTTGACCCGGAATCCACGGAACATGCCGCATATGGCATCTAGGCAGTATGCCGGCGCCTGCGTCTATGTTGCGCGCCGCCGCCGTTAGCGCCGTTACCACCGTCCACACCATTGCCTGCATTAGAACGCGCCGTACCGGACGCTGCGTCTTTTGAGTGTTTGCCGCCGTTTGATTGCCCGTTAGGCTTAGCGTTTCCATGCGCTCCGGCTGCGCCGCCACGCGGGTTGCGCAATCCGGATGAGTTGCGCCCTGGGCGTAGCTTGGGGCCGCCGTTGCCATTTCCCCCGTTGCTCCCGTCGCGCTGCTCGCGCTTCTGGTCCTGGTTGCGCTGAGCGTTCTGCCCGGAGTCCTGGCCTTGGCCCTGGCCCCTCTTGCGTCTTCTATTGCGCCTCTTGCCGCCCTTTTGCTGACCGGCAGACGAAGCGTCTTTCGAGGAATCATTCGCGCCATTGCCGCCGTTGTTGCCGCCCTTGTTACCCTTGTTGCCCGCAGGCTTGTTGGACGCTTTATGCGCCGCCTTGCCAGACGCCGAACCTGACGTAGTGCCATTGGCGCTGCCGTTGTCATCTGACTTGCCGCCGGTGCGCCTACGTTTGCGCCTGGTATGCGATGCTACATTGCTATTATCGTTTCCTGCTGCCGTGCTAGTATACTTTTGTGATTCTATATCGCCAAGCTCGTCGTTCTCGCGCGCCAGGGCGTCCAGTGCAAGCAATATGGCGCTGTCCGCATAGCGCGCACAAACGTCGCGACTGGCGCAGCAGCCCTTTATGTGCCCATCCTTATCGCATTTACAGCTTAGTTCTGCCAAAGGTATGGTCATCTGCTTGCCGTCTTCCAGACGCATTGTTATCATCTCACGTGGAGTGTTGAACTCAGTGACCTTGGCCATGCCAAGCGGCGTGTTTATAAGCGAGCCCTTCTTTGGCGCACGCTTACGGAAGTCCTTATATGCCTCGTACTCATAGCGCAGACAACACATAAGACGGCCGCAGGCCCCGCTTATCTTGGCCGGGTTAAGCGGCAGGTCCTGCTCTTTGGCCATACGTATGGACACCGGCTGGAACTGCCCGCCCAAACGCGTGCAGCAGAGCTCTTCTCCGCAGTGTGCAAAACCGCCTACCATACAAGCTTGGTCGCGCGGGCCTATTTGACGCATGTCCACGCGAATATGGAAATACGACGCAAGGTCGCGCACCAGCGAACGGAAGTCCACGCGTTCCTCTGACACGAAATAGAACACGGCCTTTTCGCCGCTGAACATGTATTCCACGCCCACCGGGTTCACGTCAAGCCCGTGCTTCTCTACATATTCGCGGAATATCGGCATGGCTTCGCGGCCCTTTTCGTCAAGCACGTCTATATGGTCGTAGTCAAGCTCTGTAAGCGCGCGCAGCACCGGCTTAAGCGGTGACTTAAGCTTGTCTACGCTGGCCTTTGGTACCTTAAGGGCGCCGTTTACCACAAGCGCTACCTCGCGCCCGCGTTGCGTCTCTACCAGCACGTGCTGGCCTGTGTTGTATGTAGAGTTGTCCGGGTCGAACCAGTAGGTCTTAGGGTTGTACCTCATCTTAACGGCTACTACCGTTTTGTTGTCTGGGTCGTCTGCGGGTTGCGTCAACGTATCGGTATCGGTATCGGTATCGGTATCGGTATTATCGTCAACCGCTACGTCAGCATGGTCAAACAGGTTGTCAGATGTGTTATCTGCTTCGTTTTGTGGCATCTATTTAAGCTCGTTCCTTATAGTGAATAGCATCGATTCAAGCGCTAACTGTATACTCACATTATACTGTATCTGCTCTTGCGCCCTATCTATGGCTTGCATAGCACGCACGCATGCGGCCTCGCTAGCATGATTGGACGTTCGCATGATATTGGCGCTATGGTCAACGTTGGTAATGGCGGCACCAAGGCCGGTTGCACACAACATGACGTCGCGCACCCACGAGCGAGTTATGTCAAGCGCAGAGCCAACCGTCTCTCGCTCGCGTGACGTGAGCTCGCGCTTATGCTGTTGTTCAAGCCTGCTTAGGGCCCCTTTGCCAAGCGCGTCTTTGCCTTGCTCAAGTTGTTCGGCCTGCCTGGCCTTCACCTCGTCAAGCGGTTCTTTGAACAGCGACATAAGCGATTTCACGGCATCCAGTATCTGCAGGTCGTCATAGCCTTCAAGCGACTCTATGACCTCAAGCACGCGCAAGCGGCGCGTACGGCGCACGTCGCTTCTCACGAAGTTCACCGCCCTGTATACTGAACCCCCGGTGGCGCTTAGTGCTATGCGCGCGTCTGCCTCGTCGCAACCGCTACGTTCCTGCAACAACGCCGCAGCCTCGCGCTCTGGTATGCGCCGAAACGACAACACGGTGCAACGCGACATTATAGTGGGCAGCACGGAGGACCGCGTGCGCGCCAGCAATATGAACGTTACGTCAGGCAACGGTTCTTCCAACGTCTTTAAAAGCGCGTTTGCCGATACACCCGTGAGCATGTCGCCACGCGTTATTATATACACCTTGTGGTCCGCGCGCACCGGCGCTAAAGTCGTGTCGTGTATGAGCTCGTGTATCTGGTCGGCAAGATATGACGCCGCGCCCAGTGGTTCTATGGTGTGCACGTCAGGGTGCGTACCGTGTGATATGCGTATGCACGTATCGCACGCGTTACAGCCGCCGTTTGGGCACAGCAACGCCTTCGCGAGGGCGTAAGCGGCTTCCGTCTTGCCGGCGCCTAACGGACCGACGAACATGTACGCGTGCGTGGTCTTGTTGGTTCCAACGGCGTTTTTAAGGAACTTCTGAACAAGCGGCTGGCCAACAAGCGAGTCAAATGGACTTGGATTTTGAGTTGTGCTCATAATAGTAGCATCGCGTCGCCAAAGGACAGGAACCTGTAGCGTTGTTTGATAGCGTCATCGTATGCTAGCATAATCTGTTCGCGCGTGGCAAAAGCGCTAACCAGCATCATGAGCGTGGACTTTGGCACGTGGAAGTTAGTGATAAGCGCGTCTATGACGTTATAGTGGTATCCGGGCGTTATATACAGCGACGTTGCCTCGCGCACGCGCGGCAACAGTTTGCCAGCCTCGTCGCTCCAGGCGCTCTCCAGGCTGCGCACCGTGGTGGTGCCCACGGCAATCACCCGCCCGCCCTTATCCGCCGTTGCCTCTATGGCGGCCACCGTCTGGGCCGGCACGCTGTAAAGCTCGGTGTGAATC
>JAISJA010000001.1 GCA_031261765.1 Coriobacteriales bacterium
AGGAACTGGGCGCTTGGCAGCGATGGCATGGCGGAGTGGGAGTGCTTCAGTGACGCGTTAGGCGATAGCGCTAACTACCTTTGCGCAAGCGCCGGCGGCGAAGCGTATCCCGTATATGACGAAGACGGGAACCTCATTAACAGCCACCTACAGAATCTAACGCTTATAGTATGCGCGTTTTAACTATTCATTGGCAAAGATGGACAGTAGGAAAATGACAAAGGCTGAAGAGGGTACGACAACTAAAGAGAACATAGAAGCCATGGGTTTGCAAGAGCTACGAAAGCTATATGCCGACACCAGCAAACAGCTTAAGAAGGCACGCCGGGAAAACAAGCTTTTAAACGACCGCCTGGCACGCATAGACAGCCTGTCTTCCAGCAGGGATAGCCTTGCAAGAATGCTGCAAGGCGAACAGGCCAGGCAGAGCAGTTTCATGAACATGCTGCTTGACTATGCAAGCGACATAATAGTGCTTTTGGATAACCGCCTAAGGGTGGCGTTTTGCAGCAAACGTTTCCTGGATCTGCTTGGCCTTAAAAGCTCCACGCAACTTGAGGGCAGGAAGATAGGTGAGCTTCGAGACCTGCTTGAAAGCCGTGAGCTGGCTGAGGGAATATTGAGCAAGGCGCGCGAAGCGCTACATACGAAGAGCACCGTGTCAACAAACATGAGCGCACGCCCGGGCCATGGGCCATACAAGGGCAAGAAGCTTGAGATAAACGTTACGATACGCGTGGTGCACGATAGCGACAACAAGATATCCGGCGTCATAATGATAGGCCACGACATAACCGATATAAACGAGGCGAAGCTGCAAGCCGAGCTTGCCAACCGCACGAAGACCGAGTTCTTGGCGAACATAAGCCACGAGCTGCGCACGCCGCTTAACGCCGTGAACGGACTGGCAGAGCTGGAGCTGCACAAAGACCTGCCAAAAGACACGCTTAGCAACCTTGAGAAGATATACGGTTCGGGCGTCACGCTGCTTAACATCATAAACGACATACTGGACATATCCAAGATAGACTCAGGCAAGTTCGTCTTGACTCCAACCGACTATGACATCGCGTCGGTCATAAGCGATACCGTTAGCATGAACATAGTGCGCATAGGTTCCAAGCCAATAAAGTTACAACTGCAGATAGACCCGGACCTGCCTCACAGGCTATACGGAGACGAGCTGCGCGTGAAGCAGATAATGAACAATCTTTTATCGAACGCGATTAAATACACGCCGGAAGGTACAGTGACGCTATCTCTCTCGGTTAAACGTATGGAGAAGGACTGTTGGCTTTTCGGCTCCGTGCAAGACACCGGCATAGGCATAAGACGCGAGGACATGCCTAACCTGTTTGCGGAATACCAGCGCTTCGACACCGGCAAGAACCGCAAGATAGAGGGCACCGGCCTTGGGCTACACCTGACCAAGCAACTGGTTAACATGATGGACGGCGTCATACACGTGGCAAGTAAATACGGCGAGGGCTCAACGTTCTCTTTCAAGGTAAGGCAAGCCGTCATAGACGACGAACCTATAGGAGAGAAACTGGCAAACGACCTGCAGGGCTTCAAGATGTTCGACGACCCAAGCCATCGCATAACCATGATAGACTACGTGCCCATGGAATTCGCGAACATACTTCTGGTAGACGACGTGGTGACTAACTTAGATGTCGCGAAGGGCATGTTGGAGCCGTACAAGGCCACGGTGCACAGCGTGACCAGCGGCCAGCAGGCCATAGACCGCGTGCTTAACTCACATACGAAATACGACATCATCTTAATGGACCATATGATGCCACGTATGGACGGCATAGAGGCCACACAGAAGATACGGGCTATTGGCACCGAATACGCCAGGAACGTGCCCATAGTCGCGCTTACCGCCAACGCGGTGACCGGCATAAAAGAGCTGTTCTTAGACAACGGCTGCCAGGACTTCTTAACCAAGCCCATAGAGGTTGAGGAGCTTGACCGCGTGATGCACACGTGGGTGCTTGACAAACAGCCTAAAGACGTTAGGGATAAAGCCCTACGCGACGTGGAGAAATACGACAAGGCGCGCGACATCTCTGAGCAAGACGCCATTCAGCTGCTTAAAGACGCGCAGATAGACGGCCTGGACGTAGACGACGGCGTAGCGCGCTTTAGCCAGAACGCCAACGTGTATATGCGCGTCGTGCACTCGTTCATACATAACATGCCAAACATGCTTGTTGAACTTGGCCGCGTAAACGAGGGAACACTGCCCGACTATTCTATAGTGGTGCACGGCGCCAAGGGAAGCTGCTACGGCATTGGGGCGAAAGCGGCCGGCGACGCCGCATATGAGCTGGAAGTCGCCGCTAAGGCGGATGACTGGGAAACCGTGAACGAGAAGAACCATAAGCTCATAATGCAGATAAAGAAGCTTATAGTAGACCTTAAAGTGCTTGAGAAGCATTTTGACGCGGAGCAACATAAGAATGGCGAAGCGCGCAAGACCACCGACGCGCCAAACGAAGAGCTGCTGGACAAGCTACGCGAGGCGGCTGAGAACTACGACATAGAGACCATGCAGCGCGTAATGGACGAGCTTAAAGCGTATGATTACAAAGACGGCACAGACCTTATAGAATGGCTGGACGGCCAGGTGTCTTCGTTCGATTATGATAGTATAATCGAACGGCTTGAGAAATAACGTTTCAAGCAAAACACGTCATTGCGGGCCGTGTTTGCAAGCGCTGCATAGCAACGCCGTGAACGAACGAGAACATTGTACGTCATTGCGGGCCGTGTTTTTAGGTGGCTTTAGCCGCCGTAAAAAACGCGTGACCCGCAATCTATGCGGGCGCATACGCGCCCGCGAACTATGTAGGAAGGAACACGATGTCATATAACGATACTAGCATGCTAGCCTTAGTGACGGGCGGCAGCCGCGGCATAGGCCGCGCCATATGCGTGGCACTTGCCAAACAGGGCCATAGCGTTGCGATAAACTATGCCGGTAACGAGGACGCGGCAAGGGAGACCGCAGAGCTATGCGCGGCCGCTTTTGACTTCTTACGTCATTTTGGGCTTGACCCGGAATCCACGGAACGTGCCGCATGTGGCACAACACCACAGTTCAAGACGTTCAAGGCAGACGTGTCAGACCCGGCGCAATGCGAGGACCTATATAAGTCTGTGTGCGACTGGGCAGTAGAGCTCACTGGCGCCAAAGGCGCCTCTCCCCTAATACTTGTTAACAACGCCGGAATAAACCGTGACAACCTTATAATGCGCATGTCCACAACTGACTTTGACGCTGTTATCAACACGAACCTGCGCTCCGCGTTCTTGCTAAGCAAACTGGCCAGCCGTGCCATGCTTAAGGCGCGCGCCGGGCGCATAGTCAACATATCCAGCGTGGCGGGCATAATAGGCAACGCCGGACAGGCGAACTACGCCGCGGCCAAAGCCGGGCTCATAGGCCTTACTAAGACGCTGGCAAAAGAGCTTGGCAGCCGCGGCATATGTGCTAACGCGGTGGCGCCCGGGTTCATACAAACCGACATGACAGACGCGCTGCCCGATGACATACGCGAGCAGATACTTGAAGGCGTGCCACTTAAGCGCGCCGGCAAACCGGAAGACATAGCCAACGCCGTGGCTTTCCTGTGCAGCGACGCGGCAAGCTACATTACCGGCCAGGTCATTAAAGTGGACGGCGGCATGATAGGTTAATGTGCCATGGGGACGGTTCTAGTGGCACGTAATTTGCTAACATATAATCTAGCGATTCATATACGCCAGGAAGGAAACAGGCACAATACATGCAACGTAAAGTAGTGGTAACCGGCCTTGGGGCGGTAACGCCAATCGGCAACACCGCAAAGGACTTTTGGTCTGGGATAAAATCGGGCAAACTGGGCATCGCGCCCTTATCATATGACAGAGGCGACCAGAAAGCGTCGCTTGCCGCCGAATGTGACATAGATTTCACGGAACTTATCCCAAAAGCGGACTTGCGCAAGATGGACCGTTTCACGCAACTGGCCGTGGTAGCCGCGAACGAGGCTTGCGCCGACGCGAACCTTGACGCCGAGCCTGGCGCGGGTGGTGTGGATAAAGACCGCGTGGACACCATTGTCGCAAGCGGCATAGGCGGCATGTCCACCACGACGCGCGAATACGAACGCGGCTGTAAACGCGGGTTCGACAAGATATCCCCGTTCTATATTCCCATGACGATATCCAACATGGCCGCAGGACGCATAGCCATATACCACGGTTTCCACGGCGATTGCTCGTGCCTTGTTACTGCGTGCGCGTCGTCCACACATGCCATTGGCGAGGCCATGCGGCATATACGCCACGGCTATGCCGACGTCGCCGTAGCGGGCGGCGCGGAGGCTGCCGTCATACCGCTTGCCATGGGAGGCTTCACGTCCATGCAGGCGCTGCACATAGGCGACGACCCAACGCGCGCGTCCATACCGTTTGACGCGGAGCGCTCAGGGTTCATACTTGGCGAGGGCGCGGGAATGGTCGTGCTGGAGGAAGAGGAACACGCGAAGGCGCGCGGCGCGCGCATATACGCGGAGCTTGCCGGCTTTGGCGCTTCGTGCGACGCGTACCATATAACCGCTCCGGACCCGGAGGCGCGCGGCGCGGTAGAGGCCATGAGACGCGCCATCGCAGACGCGGAACTTGCGCCTGACGATATCTCGTATATAAACGCGCACGGAACGTCTACGCCACTTAACGATAAATGCGAGACGCTCGCGATACACGAGGTGTTTGGACAAGACGCGCCGCCAACCAGTTCCACGAAATCTATGACCGGGCACCTGCTTGGCGCGGCCGGCGCGATCGAGACTATTGCTAGTGTACTAGCTTGCTATGATAGTTATATGCCGGCGACGATAAACTATAAGGTTCCTGACCCGGAGTGCGACCTGGACGTCATACCCAACGAAGGGCGCAATGTGCCTGTGGATGCCGCAATGTCCAACTCGCTTGGCTTTGGCGGACATAACGCGACGCTGGTCGTGAAAAGATACGAGTAAGGTTGAACGACATGAATGACATTGATGAGACGAACGGCATTGAACGTGCCCCAAAGCCTTTAACGCACGAACAGGTTAAGACCATACTCCCCCATCGCGCTCCGTTTCTGCTTATAGACAAAGTGACGGACCACGAGCCCGGCAAATGGGCCAAGGCCATAAAATGCGTAAGCGGCATGGAGCCGTTCTTCCAGGGGCACTTTCCCGCGCACGCGGTCATGCCGGGCGTGCTCATATTAGAGGCGCTTGCGCAAACGGGCGCCATAGCGCTTCTAAGCGAACCCGGAAACGAAGGGCGCATAGCGCTCTTTGGCGGTGCGAAGAACGTGCGCTTCAAGCAGATGGTAGTACCGGGCGACGTACTGGAGCTTAAATGCGAGCTCACGAAGCGCCGCGGGCCGGTTGGCTTCGGACAGGGCAGCGCCATGGTGGACGGCAAGGTAGCCTGCAGGGCCGAGATTTCCTTCGCGCTGCCGGACAACCTGGGCTAGCGTACCGCGTCATTCTGCGAGCTGCGTAGCGGCTGCGCAGAATCCCGCGCTCGTTGACTACGGTGCTCGCAGGATGACATGTGATCCTGCGCAGAATCCCGCCCTTATCGCAAGACCACGCACCGCTACATATACGCTATAATGTATATGTTCGTTTGATAAAAGCTTGTTCGCAAAAGCTTATTCGTAAAAGCCGATTTAGCTCAGTTGGTAGAGCAACTGATTCGTAATCAGTAGGTCGCCGGTTCAAATCCGGCAGTCGGCTCCACTCTCTTCCTAAAACTCCCCGCGGCGCGCCAAGAACGCGCGCTTTGACAGTCCACTGGACTGTCAAGGTCGCCGGTTCAAATCCGGCAGTCGGCTCCATCCTTTTCAAACATCCATCCCAAACATAAAAGTTGCCCGCCCAACCAAGCCAGGTCAAGCGGGCATTTCTAACACGCTATGTTAGCAACCATGCAGCGTTACTTGTTGCCTTCGGCGCGCTTCTCCTTATATTCCTCTATCATGGGCTGTGCCAACTGTGCCGGCATCTCCTCATAACCCTCTACGTTAATAGTGTAAGTGCCGGTGCCGCGCGTCATGGAACGCAGGTCGCGCGCGTACGTGATGACCTCTTTGTAGGGCACGCGGGCACGTACCACCGAGTTGCCGTCGGCGTCGGTGTCCATGCCGGCCACACGGCCACGGC
>JAISJA010000053.1 GCA_031261765.1 Coriobacteriales bacterium
CTTGACCCGGAATCCACGCAGGGCGCCGCTACCGCCGACGCAAACGCCGCCGCTAGCGACGACGCCGCCACGGTACAACGCGTAAGCCGTGCCGGTCGTTACGCCAACCGCAAACCGCAGGGGCGTCGCAGACGCGGTGGCCACGCCGGGCGCATGATGCGCGGCGAGAAGGCGAAGGACTTCAAGGGCACGTTATTCAAGCTGTTACGCTACCTTGGGGCCTACAAGATAGCCGTCATAATAGTCATGGCGTTCGCCGTGATAGCCACGGTGTTCAACATATTGGGGCCAAAGATAATGGGCAACGCGACCACGGAGCTTGCCAATGGCATAAAAGACCAGATAGTGGGTTCGGGCGACGGCCCCAACTTCGCGCTTATCGGCACTATATTACTTAGTACGCTGGCGCTATATGCCGTTAGCGCGGCGGCCCAGTTCATACAGGGCTTCATAATGGCCAGCGTGTCCAACAAACTGTCGTTCAGGTTGCGCAAAGAGATCGACGAGAAGATAATGCGCCTGCCGTTCTCGTTTTACGACCACACGCCGGCTGGCGACGTCATGAGCCACATCACCAACGACGTGGACGCCATACAACAGAGCTTCAGCCAGTCAGTAACGCAGATCATAACGAGCATCACGTCGCTTATCGGCATTATAGTAATGATGCTTACGATAAGCTGGATGATGACCCTTGTGGCCGTTGTGGCGCTGCCGGTGTTCGGCGCGGTCGTGGGCTTCATAGTAAGCCATTCGCAAAAGCACTTTAAAAACCAGCAGGACTCGCTTGGCGACGTTAACGGTATCGTCGAGGAGGACTTTGGGGCGCACACGATAATAAAGGCGTTCAACAGCGAGGAACGTTCGCTGGCCGATTTCGAGGAATCCAACAACAGGCTATACCAGGCCGGTTGGAGGGCCATGTTCCTCTCGGGCATAATGATGCCGATGCTTAACTTCGTGTCTAACCTGGCATACGTGGTCGTGGCCGTGCTTGGCGGCTGGTTGGCGCTGCAGAACATGCTTACCATTGGCGACATACAGGCGTTCATACAGTATATGCGCAACTTCCAGCAACCGGTCGTGCAGGTGGCGCAGATATCCAACATATTACAGCAGACGATGGCCGCGGCAGAGCGTATATTCAACTTCCTGGAGCAACCGGAGGGTATACCGGAGCTTCCGGAAGCCGAGCAGACGAGCGTAGAGGACGTATGCGCACGCGTGTTCGACGCCGATTCAAAGGAACACGACAAGAGCGCCTTGGCCGTGCAGTTTGACCACGTGCACTTTGGTTACAGTGACGATAAGATAATCATCAACGACTTCTCGGCAGACGTTAAGCCCGGCCAGAAGATAGCCATAGTGGGCCCGACCGGCGCTGGCAAGACCACCATAGTGAAGTTGCTAATGCGGTTCTACGACGTTAACGAGGGCGCCATAAAGGTGGGCGGACACGACGTGCGGACGTATGGCCGCAACGCGCTTCGCGACATGTTTGGCATGGTGTTGCAGGACACGTGGCTCACGAACAGCTCGGTCGCTGACAACATACGTTACGGCCGCCTTGACGCCACAGACGACGAGGTTCGAGAAGCCGCGCGCGTGGCACAGATAGACCACTTCATAACCACGCTTCCCGGTGGCTATAATATGGAGATAAACGAGGAGGCGTCCAACATATCGCAGGGTCAGAAGCAACTGCTTACGATAGCCCGCGCTGTGTTGCACGACCCGCGCATATTGATACTTGACGAGGCTACGTCCAGCGTGGACACGCGTACCGAGCTCCTTATACAAACGGCCATGGATAACCTAATGCAGGGCCGCACGAGCTTCATAATAGCGCACCGCCTGTCAACCATTAAGAACGCCGACCTAATATTGGTTATGAGTCATGGTGACATAGTAGAGCAGGGCACGCATGACGGCCTGCTTGCCGCAGGCGGTTTCTATGCCGACCTGTACAACAGCCAGTTTGACGTAGAGGAAGAGGAGTAGCTTTCCCTACGTCATTCCTCATTGTCATCCTGCGAGCCGCAGAGCGGCTGCGCAGGATCCCAGAGGTCACTCCTACATCCCATAACGTCACTCCTGCACCCCATAACGTCATTCCGGGCTTGACCCGGAATCCACGCAAGCGCTTCTGCGCATGCCGGCTAGCACTATTCTGAAACTGTGTTATACTAACTTTGGAATAAAAGGAACTTTATAGTTATTGTGGAGTAGCTATGTGGGGTGGAAGTGAAACGTAGAGGTGGTATATCTGCGCTTAAAGCGCCTGCGATACGCGGCTTTGTTGCTAGCATACTAGCACTGTGCCTCGTTGTCTCTCTACTGTTAACCGGCATTGATGGTTTCGTCAGGCCGGCTGGCATAAGGTCCGCTTACGCGAGTACTGGCAAGGTCAATACGGGCTCCATAGGCTTCGCGTATTCATCCAACAACGACTTCTCGGTTACGTCTGAGGCCGCAGGCGGTGGCAACGGCGACATAGACGAGGACACCACGGCGCACGTGGCGACTATACAACACGACGGCACTTACAGCATTTCTACGGACGCCGAATCTGATAGCAGTATAGGCTCAGATCACGCTATCATGATAGCATCTGGCGTGAACGCGACGCTAAAGGTCACGGGCGACGTGGATTGCGAACCCACCACGGCCGCGGTATCCGGCATAGAAGTGGGCGGAACGCAGGCCGCAACAGGCACGGCCCTTACCTTGAACGTGGATAACGGCGTTACGTTAACCGTCCAGTCCGCGGTGCCGACACAGTCCAATACCGGCCTGGCGGCCATACACGTATCCGGAAACGCCACGCTTACCATACAAGGTTCGGGCACGGTGTACGCGACGGCGCAGGGTGGTGTGGCAGGCTCAGACGCTACCGGTCAGACAAGCTCGTCAAGCGACGTTTTTGGTTCGGGCGCGGCCATAGGGTCCAACAGCGCGGAAGACGCGAAGGCCGGCGCCATAACCATAGGCGGCAGCGTGACGGTTGACGCTGCGGCGGCAAGCCAGAATGAATATGTCGGCGCGGCAATAGGCGGCGGTGGCGCATATGAGGATACTAACGCCAGTGCGAGTTCCCAAGCAAGCTCGCCAGCGAGCGCTTTATATGGCTGCGTTAGTACGATTGCGATAAACGACGCCGCGGACGTCATAGCCATAAGCTCCGCGTCAAGCCATTCTGGTTCAGGTATAGGCGCCGGTGCATTTGGCAACGGAGCAAGTGCCGGTAACATAACTATAAGCACCACGGGTACGGTAGTCGCGTCGTCTTTGCTTTCAGGTGACGACGGAAGCGACGCTTTATGCGCCAGTGCCGGTATAGGCACGTATCCGGGCTGGCTTGCCGGCACAAACGATGCGAGCGCTATTACGATAAAGAGCGGCAACGTATACGCATATGGCGCCGATGCGTCCACTGGCGCTACTGAAGTGCCCAACTCCATATATCCACAACCGACGTCTGATGGTACGACGCTTGTATATCCCGTATACGTGCCTTCGGTGCTTAACAACGGTAGCGTAGACACGCCTACCGCAGACGTGACGTTCAGTTGCGACGGTTATAGCGCTACGGCCAACGCCGGCATAGCGACTGGCAACGTAGTTGACTTGTCATCCGTGCTTCCCGGAAACGTCGATACGTTTTTGGGGCTGTCCAAAGAGAACACCGGGCTTGCTACAGACGCAGACTGCGTCATGTGGTTGCCGTCTACCACCAGCGCGACAACGACGT
>JAISJA010000056.1 GCA_031261765.1 Coriobacteriales bacterium
AGCGCGCTGGAAATACTGTCTTGTGCGCTCATAGTGGGCGGCGGTTTTGGCAACGCGTTCGAGCGTATAGCGCGCGGCTCTGTAACCGACTTCTTGCACACGCTTTTCATAAGCTTTCCTACGTTCAACGTGGCGGATTCGTGCATAACCATAGGCGTCATACTGCTTATAATATCCATGCTGGCAGACGCCGTGCGTGGCCGTCGCGCCAGTATAGAAGACGCGGAGAAAGGCGACGATGACGCCGAGGACGCCTATAGCGCCGGGGACGCCTATAGCGCCGGGGACGCCGATGACGCCGGAAACGCCGAAGACGCCGATGACGCCGATGACGCTGGCGACGTGGCCGGGCACGACGGCCAGGGTGACGGCGGAAAGTGAAGCGTACGTACGTACACACCGTGGAAGAACACGAGCACGGCAAACGCCTTGACGCCTTACTGGCGCTATGCGAGGGCGTGGAAAGCCGAAGCGGGGCCGTACGGCTTATAGAGTCCGGTCGTGTGCTGATAAACGGCGTGCCGGTTACCGCGAAACGGCGCCTTGTGCTTACCAACGACGACGTCACGTACACGGTCGCTCCAGAAAAACCCACCGGGCTTGAACCGGAGGACATACCGCTTGACATACGTTATGAGGACGACGACATATTGGTATTGTCCAAGCCGTCCGGCATGGTGGTGCACCCTTCGCATAACCACATGAGCGGTACGCTGGTGAACGCACTTATAGCGCGCTACGGCTATGACAACCTGGCCGTGGTGCAGGGCGCGGACAGACCGGGCATAGTGCACAGGCTGGACATGGAGACGTCCGGGCTCATGCTCGCGGCAAAGACGGACGCCGCGGCCACGGCTCTGCAGCAAGCCATACGCCTAAAGGAAGTCGACCGCCGCTACATCGCGCTGGTGCATGGATACATAGCTCCCAACACAGGCCTCATAGACGCGCCGCTTATGCACGGCGGGCCCAACCGCATGCAAATGGTCGTGCGCGATGGCCAGGACGCCAAGCAGAGCATAACGTCGTTTGAGGTCCTGCAGCGCTACAGCGCGGGCGCCCATGATGACGGATACACGCTTGTCGAATGTAAACTTTATACGGGCCGCATGCACCAGATACGCGCCCATATGGCATATATTGGACACGCTTGCGTTGGCGACCCGCTTTATAAATACGGCGACAAGCACAAAAGGCAGGGCGACGTGGCAAGCGCGTCATTTGGCCTTGACCGGCAGTTTTTGCATTCATATAAGCTCACGTTCACACACCCAATAACAGGGGAGCAGATGCATTTTCAAGATGAGCTGCCGCCAGAGCTCGCAGACGCGTTGGAACTTATCGAAGAAAGAAAAATCTAAGGTTCCACTCCGACAGGCGCGAACATTACACGAACGCCGCGCAATCATTCCAAGGCCATTCTGCAATCACTTATAGCCGCGAGCGGCGTATTCTGGCCTTTTCTACACACAATCTACATACTTCTGGCCTAATTAGCCAAAAATCCACCGCGCTTTTTACGTTTGTCTTAGTTCTATTTTAGAATGTTTTCAGATAAACGCTTTAAGAGAGCCGCTTTAAGAGAGCCAGGTGAGAGATCGCAATGGAACGATATAACGGAGACCATAGCCGTGGCCGCGGCGTAAGACGTCTTGCCGGCGTGGCTTTGTGCGTGCTTGTTGCCGCTATGATGTCTATAGCGTTAATACCCACGGGCGCTTTCGTTGCCGCGCGCGTAGCGAACGCGGACCCGCCAAGCCTGCCCGACACGCCGCAGGGCATGGTGGACAACGCCTCAAGCGGCAACGACACCTCCGGCAGCGTTGGCGCGGAGGCCAAGCTTAACGACTACGCGTATGTGCGGTTCGATATGTACGCGTTCAACCATATAACCAACGCGTACGTGCGCGACGCGGCCAACTCCACTTCTGCCGCGTTGCTCCCACTGTGTCCATCATATGCCGGTGTGCAAGCCAACGACGGGCCAAATTCGTCCGGCATGTACCTTCCCCAGGTGTATTCATACATATACGGTCTTATCGCGCAAATTGGTACCATAGATACAAGCAAGACCGCAAAACCGTGTGACGTCGCGGTTTGCGATTTAGGCCCAAACGCGCCTGGGACCAGCGCCGCCGCTAACAGAATCAGCGTAACCGGGGTGAATACGCGCACTCAGGATATATACGGCTCTGCGGTCGTTAGCGGAGCTGCCGCGCTTTCTGGCCACATAACGCAATGCAACGGCGCTACCACGTATGACACAGACGCAAACAACCAACATGTTGATAGAAGCGGCGCTATGTGCTGGGGGAACGCCAGTGAGACCATTGGCAATACGAACCGTATAGATATAAACGGTACCGGGTCTCCATATGGCGGCGCTACCACGTCTGCCTCAAGCCCGCTTGTGTTCGACTTCTATTACGACCCATCGGCCGTAGTGGACACTGCCAACATAACGTTCGTCATAGACAACGCAGACGCGTTCATGAGCGCTCCAGACTCGTCCGTGGTGGACTATCCATTGGGATTCGGCGTTAGCAGCAACGTCGCCACGGCGGACTTTGGCGCCCAGGTAGACGCAGACGACCTGCCCGATGTAGCCGACGGCAACGGAGACATGGTGTTTGACGGCTGGTACGAGAACACGGCGGTACCATCGTTTAAATGGACGGACGGCACGGTCGTTCCCACGTATGACGTGACGCTTACGGCCAAATGGACGCCGGTTCCGTTTATATCCATGTCTGACTTCGTATACGACGGCACGGTAAGCGCGTACAGTGGCTATAACGGCGTGCAGTTGGGCAACCCAACGGGAGGTTCGGCCATAATATACTATGGCAACGACTTCAACGAAGACGGTACTTTGGACAACGGCGCCACGTGGAGCACCGCGCAGCCCGTTTGTGCCGGACACTATGTGATAAAGGCCGACATATCCGCCACCCAAGCGTATCCGGCGCTGCAGACGAGCATAGGGACGTACAGCATAGAGCCACGTAACATATCCGTGGCCACCGGAAGCTATTCGGGAGGATATGACGGCCGCTCGCACAATAATCCGACTATCGTGATATCCGGCCTTCCAACCAGCGCGTGGACATATTATGCGAGCTTCCCCGCGTCGATAATAGACGTTGGCACGGTAACGAACACATATTTAGGCCTGATGATAAAAGATCCGGCGGGCAATGTGGTGTCCAACGATAACTTCAACATAACCGACTACCTGGGCACGCTAGCGCTGGCACCCGGGCCATACGCGCCTGTGGCGCCTCCAACGACGC
>JAISJA010000084.1 GCA_031261765.1 Coriobacteriales bacterium
TCTTTGTTCCCCTTGCCACGCACTCGCAAGACCCCTTCGCTGAACAGTACGTAAGAAAGATCAAGTCCGCATATCTCGCTTACGCGCAAGCCACAGCCGTACAGCACCTCCAAAAGCGCGTGGTCACGCGCGCCGGCGGGCGTGTCCGGGAAGTCCTGGTCTAATAGCATGTTCACTTGCTCTAGAGATAGCGTGTTAGGTAGCTTCTTTGGGACTTTTGGAAGCCGCACCGTAGAAGAAGGGTCTTTTTGCGCATATCCCTCGCGCACGGCGAATTTATGGAAGCCCTTTATCGCGGCGACGGCGCGCTCTATTGACGCTGGCGCGTATCCCACGTCGCGTAGCGCGTCTATATGCGACACTATGGCGTCGCGCGTGACCGCGCTGAAAGTTGTTATGCTAGCATCATTCAACGCTAGTATATAACGATTAACGTCGCGTCCGTATGCCTCTACGGTAAGCGGCGACGCGCCGCGCTCCACGGCCATATACGCAAGGTAGCCGTCAAGCACGTTCGTAAGCTCGCTTACGGGTGCAGGATTGCTGTTTGCCGCGAAACCGCCTGACGCAAAGCCGCTGCGAGCGGAACCACCAGGTGCAGGCTCGCTACGTTCAGCCATGAACGGCCACCAGGCCTGCGGCGGCAGCGGCGGCGTAATATGCGGAGTCTTCGCCATCAGCGCGCCCCAACGTAGTCACGTTCACGCCGCGCATGTCAATCTCCGCCAGGTTTATGTCCACTGGAATAATATCGTGGCGCTTGTGTATGTGATAGCTCTTAAGCGTGTGCTCAACGGTTATACGCCTCTCGTCAAGGCCGGAATCAGTAACGAAACCAAACGTCTTCGGAACGGCAACTATAACGTCTTCCAGGCATATATCAGTAAGCACGGTTATACTGTGGTAGCTAACGCCGTAGTGTCTCTCGCGTTTCTCGGCAAACGACACGCGCAGCGGCATTATGGGAGTCCCGTTAAGCGAGCACACGGCGTTAAGCGACTCGCCCTGCGCTACGGCGCTCGTGCCAAACGGCGTCGCGGTGCCAACGCTTCCGGGGCCTATGCCACATATAGTAACGTCGGCTTCCAGCACGTAGCGGCACGCCAACAGGCCGGAGTAAACGTTAACGGCTTCCATGTCACCGCCAACGGCTTGCCCGCATGTAATAATACTGTCGATAAGACCGGCGGATTTCGAACGCGCGATGAGCCCGTCGGGCTCAAGTATCAGCGAACCCTGGTCAGTCATGCAGTACGCGACACGCGCGTTTGGCCGAGCGTGCTTTACCGCGGCCGCCACAAACGGAACCTGGCTTACGAGCTCACAGCAGACTACCGGCGCTTCTGCCAGAGAACCAGCATCGCCCATGATGTCATGGTATTGAGACTGCCTGTCTTCTACAGACACGACCTCGCGCTCAAGCGAAGTACCACGAAGTTTCTTTACCCCCGGCATCTTAA
The DNA here is from genome assembly GCA_031261765.1 of Coriobacteriales bacterium. The sequence continues at coordinate 1,461 of JAISJA010000084.1, forward strand.
ATCCCTTTATACGGCTTTGGGCGAGTAATTGGTTGCGCTTCGTGAGCAGCTACACGCTGTATATGGAACGGGAGAACGCAATGTCTGAGCGAAGCGAGTTTTTGCGTTCTGTTCCATATACAGCGTGTAGCGGGTGCGAACGCTAAGCAACCAATTACTCGTCCAAAGCCTCTGCAATCTCGTCTGTCATAAGCATGGTGTGATAAACGTTCTGCAGGTCTTCAAGCTCTTCCAGCCTATCCACCAGGCGCATGACCTTCTTCGCGTCCGCTACTGACACCTCGGTCGTGTTTATCGGCTGCATTATGGCTTCATATCCCTTAACGGTTATGCCCTGCGACTCCAGGCCGTCACGCACCGTGGCAAGGTCGTTCGCGGCCGTCGTTACGATCCAATCCTCATCGGCGTCTTCATAGTCGTCTCCACCGGCTTCTGCAACGGCCAACATGAACTCGTCTTCGTCAGGCGCCTCGCTTTTCTCAACGGTGATCTGCCCTTTACGCTCGAACTGGAACGCCACCGAACCTGTCGTGCCAAGGTTGCCTCCAGAATGCGAGAACGCGCTGCGCACGTCTGCCGCGGTACGGTTGCGGTTGTCTGTAAGGGCCTCCACGTAAACGGCTATACCGGCGGGACCATAGCCCTCATACACGACGTTCTCGAACGCGGCGGCGTCACTGCCACCACCAAACGCCTTCTTAATGGCGGCGTCTATCTTGTCCTTTGGAAGCGAATAGCTCTTGGCTTTCGCGACTGCTGAGGCTAAAGACGCGTTGTTATCAGGGTTCGGGTCGCCGCCTTCTTTCGCTGCGACGGTTATATTGCGCGACAATTTTGAGAACAGCGCGCTACGCTTGCTGTCCTGCGCCGCTTTACGGTATTTTGTAGTAGCCCATTTAGAGTGTCCTGACATGGCTTTAAATCCCCTTTACGGTTTAATATGTGTTACGGATATTACTAATAAAGTATACCACTACGGTGGCTAAATCCATTATCCACCGTATTCTTCCGGCGCGCGCTGTCCTGCCGCGTCGCCACCCTGTTCGTCGGCAGCGCGTATGGCCGCACGGCGCACCTTACCGTTAACGGTCTTGGGGAGCTCGTCCACGTAGCTTATTATGCGCGGATACTTATACGGAGCGGTCTCGCGTTTCATGAACGTCTGCAGCTCTTTCGTAAGCTCGTCGCTTCCCTCGTATCCGGGTTTCAACACGACCGTGGCCTTCACCACCTTGCCGCGCACTTCGTCGGGCACGCCGGTAACGGCGCACTCGGCGATAGCCGGATGCGTGAGCATAACGCTCTCTATCTCAAACGGGCTTATGCGGTAGCCGCTGGACTTTATGACGTCGTCGTTGCGCCCAACGTACCAGAAATACCCGTCCTCGTCGCGCCATGCCGTGTCGCCTGTGTGGTACCAGCCATCGTGTATGGCCTCTGACGTTTTCACGCTATTATGATAGTATTCCATGAGTATGCCCGGCGGCGGGTCTTCCACGTCATAAGCTATGCATATCTCACCGGTCTGCCCTACCTCTGCCTCGTTTCCCGCGTCGTCCAATATGCGGGTCGTGTATAACGGTATCGGACGTCCCATAGAACCGGGCTTGGGCGTCATGCCGGGCATGTTGGCAACCGTAACGGTCGTCTCGGTCTGCCCGAAGCCTTCCGTAAGGTACATACCGGTAAGTTTATGCCATGAGTCGAATAGGTCCGGGTTAAGCGCCTCACCTGCCGTGCAGCAATGCTCCAGAGACGTAAGGTCGTAGCTACCGGGCGAGCCCTGCATTATCAGCCGATACATGGTAGGCGGGCAGCACAAAGTGGATATATGGTATTTCTCTATTAACGCGCATATATCGTCGCCGTGGAAGCGGTCGAAGTCGTATGTGAACACGCAAGCTTCCATGAGCCACTGGCCATACAGCTTTCCCCACACGGCCTTGCCCCATCCCGTGTCGGCTATCGTGAAATGTATGCCGCCGTCGCTCTTAACGTTCTGCCAATGCTTCGCCGTGCCCAAGTGCCCAAGCGAATACCGGTAGTCGTGCAACACCATCTTAGGGTTACCGGAAGTACCTGACGAGAAGTACATGATCATAGGCTCGCGTGCTAGCGTAGCAACACGTTGCCAGTCAGGACTCGCCTTTCGCACTCCGGTGTTGAAGTCAGCCCAACCGTCGCGCACGGCCGGCACCTTGCATATACCGTCCTCACCGCTAAGGGCGCTGCCCCAGCCGTTAGCCTCCACGCCTTCGGGGCTTGCGAGCCCGCCGCCCGCACCGGCAACCAATATACGCTGTTTAAGCGTATGGCAGTCTGCCGCGGCGTTGTCTATGACGTCGGCTATATCTCCTATGTCTGTGCATATAACGGCGGAGAGGTCTCCTGAATTGAACCTGTATACTACGTCGTGTTCCTTCAACATGAAAGTGGCGGGAACAAGCACGGCACCCAGCTTATGCAACGCACAAGCCACGAACCAGAACTGGTAATGGCGCCGCAATATGACCATTACCATATCGCCCTTATTTATCCCCTGGTCACGTAAGAAGTTAGCGGTCTTATCGCTCCAATACTTCATATCCGCGAAAGTGAACAGATGTTCCTCGCCCTCGGGGTTGCACCACATCATGGCCGGGCGGTCCGGGTCTGCCTCGGCTATGTCGTCCACGACGTCATATGCGAAGTTGTAGTCGTCTGGGTTCACGACAGAGAGCTCCTCTATGAGCCCATCCTCATCGTAGCTCTCGCGCAGATAGCGTTTATGTATATTTCTCATTATTCAAAATCTTTCTATGTCGATAAACTGGTTACATGGCAACTGTGCACTCACGATAAACGGTTCGTTCACGCGTTAGTGCTATTTATTAGGCGCCGGCTAAAGCTGGTGTGCCATGGGCCGCGGCTTTGACGTTTCGCACGTCGCCGCGACACGCACTGGCTATAATGCCTAGCCGCGCCTAGCTAATGGCGATGTCATGCGGTTTCAAGACGATTGCCAGGAAGACGCACGGCTTGCCGCCTATGGCTATCATGCCATGGCCACGACCGGAATCGTACATAAGCGTGTCACCGGGGCCTACTTCCTCTATGTGGTCCTCATACGCAAAACGTAAATGCCCGCTTATTATGTAATCGAACTCTTGTCCCTGGTGATAAGAAAGATGTATGGGGGCGTCCTGCTCCTCTTCTAAATATGGCGCGGTTACTATGAACGGCTCACACAGGCGATGCTTGAAATGCGCGCCCTGGTGCAGGTATTCGAATCCCGCGCGGCGCATTATCGAAAGCCCGTCGCCGGCGTTAGTGACCTCATATCCGTTAAGGTGCGGCGCTTCTCCTGTAAGCAGCTCCACTACGTCCACGCCAAGGCGCTGGGCGCACTTAAATAAGAACGTGAACGAAAGGTCATGCGCACCGGACTCCTGTGCTTCGTACTCGTCCACGGAGCGCCCGGTGGCCTCGGCCATGTCCTCAAGCGTTATGTCCATGTCCTCGCGAAGCGCGCGTATACGCTGTACTATGTCTTTTGTCTCAGGCTGTATGGCTGCCATGTGAATCCCTTACATTCCTATGAAGTTAATGCTATCCATTTAAGAATAACATATTAATATGTACGACCTTAAATGACGTTTATTATTGTAATGCTAGCATATAGCTATGCTAGTGTAATAAGCCTATGTGGGGAGCGCGTGAAGTCCTCGAAGCCATCCTGTGTTATGACGCCGTAGTCCTCTATACGCACGCCACAAAGGCCTTTAACGTATATACCGGGTTCAACTGTCACAACGTTGCCAGGAACAAGCGGCTTGTCAACACGCGGTGCAAGCGTGGGTTCCTCGTGTATGAAAAGCCCTACGCCATGGCCAAGCGCGTGCATGAAATACTTACTGTAGTCGCCATATTCGTCCATGGTATCCGCCGCAAGCTGATGCATCTCCGCTCCTGTTACACCGGGCTTCAACGCCTCCAACACGGCTGTCTGCGCAGCCAAAGTCGCGTCATATATGCGTCGTTGTTCATCTGTTGGTTTGCCAACACAGACCGTGCGCGTCATGTCCGCATCGTAGCCGTGGTAGCGCGCGCCGTAGTCGCAGACCACCAGGTCGCCGGCCTCAAGCACGCGGCCGCTGGGCACGGCATGGGGGTTCGCGGCGTTGGGGCCCGAGGCGATGATGCTCTCAAAAGCCAGCCCGTCGGCGCCGTGGGAGCGCAGCCAGTACTCCAGGTCCATCGCGCACTGCTGCTCGGTGTGGCCACAGACGAGCCACTCGCCCAGATGGGCGAAGGAGTCGTCGGTGATGGCCTGCGCC
>JAISJA010000098.1 GCA_031261765.1 Coriobacteriales bacterium
TGTTGGACCTGTTCACGATACGCGAGTGCTTCGGGCATTTTGACGGGCTTAAAGTCGGCATAGTGGGAGACATACTGCACTCGCGCGTTGCCGGTTCGCTTGCTCCTGCGCTTTCGCGCCTTGGTGCAGACGTCACGCTGATAGCACCGCCTACACTGCTGCCTGCGCGCCCGGACGTATGGGGCGTGTCCGCGGCTGCGCGTTCTGGCGACTTTGACGAGCTGCTACCCACGTTGGACGTAGTTTATATGCTGCGTATACAGCAAGAGCGCCTGAACGCCTCGCCGTTTCCCACGTTGCGCGAATATTCAATGCTATACGGCATAGACGCAAGGCGCCTTGGGCTATTAAGCGAGCATGCTATTATAATGCATCCGGGTCCGGTGAACAGGGGAGTGGAGCTTACGAGCGAAGCCGTGGACACCGCGCGGAACCTGCTGCTGTACCAGGTGAACGCCGGCGTCGCCGTGCGTATGGCGCTTATGTATCTGTTGCTTGGTGGCAGCGGAGACGATGAGATCGCGTGATGGCACGAAGCATTCCTTCAACCCGTCATCCCGGGCTTGACCCGGAATCCACGGCAGCCAATTGTATATTGTATGCCGCGCAACATGTAGCTACATCAACGAAGGGTAGAATATAGATATGAAAACCATGCTAAAAGGCGCGCGCTGCGTTGACCCGCAGGTCGAGCTGGACGATATATGCGACATAATACTTTGCGACGAGGAGATAGCCGAGGTAGGCCGTGACCTTCAGTGGAAGGCCACCGGCAAGTCGGCCAAGGCACCTACGCAAACAATAGACTGCACCGGCAAGATGATAGTGCCAGGCCTGTTTGACATGCACGTTCATTTGCGCGATCCCGGATACGAGTACAAAGAGGACGTCGCAAGCGGGGGAGCGGCAGCCGCGAAAGGCGGCTTCAGCGACGTTTTGGCCATGCCAAATACCAGCCCGGTTTGCGACACGGGCTCCCGCGTTTCCTTCGTTTTGGATAAGGCCGCGAGTGTCACCCGTACTAACGTGCACGTAGCAGGCTCGCTCACGAAGGGCCTTGCCGGAAACGAGCTCTCAGAGATGGGCGACATGGCGGCCGCCGGCGCGGCAGCGTTCACTGACGACGGGCACGGCGTTCAGGACGCGGGCATGATGCGGCGTTGCATGGACTATGCGAAGCAGTTTGATAAACCCGTGCTGTCGCATTGCCAGATAGAGGACCTTGCCGGTGCCGGGGTAGTTAACGAGGGCATGGCATCCACGCGCCTTGGCGTTGCCGGATGGCCAGCCGAAGCCGAGGAGATGCAGATAGAGCGCGACATAATGTTGTGCAGGCTTACCGGTTGCAGGCTGCACATACAGCATATAACCACGGCGCGCGGCGTAGAACTTGTACGCGAGGCCAAAGACGACGGCTTGCCGGTTACGTGCGAGGTGACGCCGCACCATCTGTTCTTATGCGAAGACGACATAGACAAGACATATAACACGAACCTTAAGATGAACCCGCCTTTGCGTACGCGCGAGGATATGCTGGCGCTGCGAAGCGCGCTTATAGACGGTGTCATAGACTGCGTGGCAACAGACCACGCGCCGCACGCGGCACATGAGAAGGCCATGGAGTTCGAGCTCGCGCCGTTTGGAACTACGGGCCTGGAGACCGCGCTTGGGCTGGTTATGACGCGACTGGACATGCCATTAGCCACGTTGGTGGAGCGCATGTCTCACGCGCCGCGTCGTATACTTGGTTTGAAAGACGTAACGCTGGCGAAAGGCTCGCCAGCTAGCGTAACGATAATAGATCCCAATATGGAATGGACGGTATCTGCGGACAGCTTCGCTTCCAAAGCGACGAACAGCGCTTTTATCGGATGGAAATTAAAGGGGCGTGCCACGGACGTGTTCGTTTGCGGCAGGCAGAGCTTGAAAGACGGTAAGGTAGTTTTATGACGATACAAGACAGGGACACTGCAATGAAGGCGCGCGCGCAAAGCCCGGCGCTGCTCGTGCTTGAAGACGGCACGGTGTATGAGGGCAAGGCGTGCGGCGCTGTTGGCGAGGCATACGGCGAGATATGCTTCAATACGTCGTTGGTGGGCTATCTGGAGGTGCTTAGCGACGCCAGCTACGCGGGCGAGATAATAACCATGACCTATCCGCAGATAGGAAACTATGGGGTCGCGCGCGCGGACATGCAACGTGATAAGATAGCGGCCGCGGGACTGGTCGTACATGAGATGTGCTACGAGCCGTCCAATTTCCGTAGCGATATAAGCCTGCCTGACTTCCTGTGCGAGCAGGGCGTCGTTGCCATAGACGGTATAGATACACGCGCGTTGGTACAGCATATACGTGAGGTCGGCACTATGCGTGCCGTTATATCTACAGGCGATCTTGATAGCATGTCATTACTTGAGAAGGTTAAAGCGTCGCCGGAGCTTACTGGGCGCAACCTGGTTCGCGATATAAGTATAAGCGAGCCGTACGAATACGATGGCGCGGTCGACGACGCCGCGTATGGTTTCGCGTTGAGTCCCGCCCCAAAGGCGACGCATCACGTGGTGGCATATGACTGCGGCGCGAAACGCGGGATACTGCGCAATCTGTATAGGGCCGGTTGCAGGGTCACGGTCGTGCCATGGGACACTCCCGCGGCAGACGTGCTGGCGCTGCATCCAGACGGTGTTTTCATATCCAACGGGCCCGGGGACCCGCAACCCGTGGACGCCACGTACAGCGCCGTGCGAGAGCTCATAGGCAAGGTGCCGCTTTTTGGCATATGCCTTGGCTGCCAGATGTTAGGGCTTGCGGCCGGTGCTACAACCGAGCGCCTGCGTTTTGGGCATCATGGCGGGAACCACCCCGTACAGAACCTGCTTACTGGCAAGGTGGAGATAACGGCGCAGAACCACAACTTCGGCGTCGTGTTCGATTCCATGGGCAAGCCCGTGGAAGGCGAGACGGGCCTGGTAGAGAACGCGGACTTTGGCCGGATACGCCTTACGCACAAGAACCTTAACGACGGTACGCTGGAGGGCTTCCAGTTCCTGGACGTACCAGCTTTCTGCGTGCAATACCATCCTGAGGCGTCGCCCGGCCCAACCGATTCGCATTATCTGTTCACGGCGTTCACGCGCCTTATGGACGGGCGCGACGATTATCTGGATATAGATATATCGGCTGACCGCCTTTCCGAATGGCGCTAAAAGCTACACATTGGCGTGTGTGTTAATATTAACAATAGAAATCGTGATAAATTATAAGCTGCCACGCTGCATAGGTCTATGCGGATGGCTAGGACGATAGGGGGAGGGACGAAATGGCGAGGATAGACGTAGCCGGCCTTAGGGACGCCCTTTCCCAGGACTATCCCACATTAGAGAACAAAGCCTCCGATATCCGTTCCGTCGTATCCACCATGTCATCCGTCTGCCAGCAAACGTCTAACACATCTGCCGCCTATAACGCGTTCTACGACTACGTTAGCCAGCTTAAGATACCCGCGCTGCAGTCCGAGATGGTGTTCGTACAGTCTTTCGCCGATGCGATACAGTCTGACCTGCAAGCCCTGTCCAGCTTGCAGCCGGACGCGTCGGGTATAGTGGACACGGACAGCATATCAGATAACATATCTAGCATAATGCAGACGAACAACGACCTTGACGCATGGGCAGACGAGTACGCAGACGTCATACCCGGGGCCTCATGGGTCATAGATGGCATGAAGTGGATAAACAACATGGCCATAGACCGTCTTAACGGCCAACTGCAGGCGGCATATGACTATCTGGGCAACACCTCCATATACGCGGCCGCGCAAGGTTGCGCCGGCCGTGCTGAGAGCGCAGTCAGCGCACTGCACCAGGCTGTCTTCAACGCCGATACCGGCACGTATGACCTAAGCCGGGTAAGCGACTGGTCATGGGACACACCTGAGCTAGCAAGTGCGTATGACGCCGCTTGCTATGACCTGTTCGCCAGGAGGTACTTCAACCTTGATGAGGACGGCAACCTCACGCCTAACCTTACGGCTGCCGGACGTGACATGCTCTCTGCGCTATTCAGCAGCGACATGCAGACCATGAACACATTGCTGGGTCCGCTCGTGCACGACGCCGAGCGCTTCATCTTGGCCACAGGCTCTATGTTCGCGCAAGGCGCGTCGTATATAGAAGGCGACCTTAATAGGCTCTACCAGAGTCTAGTCACGCTCACGGGCCTTGACCCCATAGCCGGTATACGAAGCGCCGCTTTGGACTTTGAGGGCGCGACAGGACAGAACGTCATATACATACCCGTCATCACGCAGTTATCATCGTTCCTCATAGAAGGGGATGAGCTTGAGAGCACGGACTCGCCCATCTCGCTACAGTACCTCTTCGGCTTCGAGGACCTGTTCGACGTAGCGTCTTCCGGTGCCGCAATGAACCTGAACACGGACATAGCCACTTATAACTACGACGGTAACGAGTACCGCTTACAGCTATGGCACGGTGGATACATAGCCGGAAACCTCATAGGTGGCGAGGTGGGCCTATACTACAGGAGCGCACAGGGCGCATCGCAAAACCCGTATGTGTCAGGTGACCCGCTTTCTCCGCAGGAGATGCTCTCGAAGCTCCCGACAATGAGCGACGCACAGGTGGACAGCTACTTCGATAACTACAAGTGCGTGCCAGAGGGCAAGCAGATACCCATGGACGTGAAGATAATGAGCCAGGATGGCACGCCAATAGCAGAGAGCAACTCGGCTACGCATACGAACAACGGCGATACATATTGGGACTACGTGG
>JAISJA010000040.1 GCA_031261765.1 Coriobacteriales bacterium
CTATATAAAGGACGCCAAGCGTGTTTATATTCAGGACTTGTATAGCGTTGGCGGTGCCTTTGGTCTTGTTGTAGACCGTAGCCGCTACGTTCGCCGGAAGCAGCGCTATATTAGTCGTACCCTGCGTAAGCGAGGCCACTACGGCGTCGGCCTGTGCCTGCACGTCAAACGTGTACGTATCCTCAGTTGCCTTGTTGTCAGCGTCGTTCATTACGCCGGCAAGCCCTATGGACGTGGGGCCTTTAAGCGACGCAACGCTCACGCTTACCGGGTCATCTACCGGCGTGCCGCTTTCAGAACTGCCACTAGTTTGCCCACTGCATCCGGCCATTAAAATTAATATTAAAAAAACGGCGAACGCAGCACTTATTTTCGTAAGTGTTTGTTTGATGTTATGTTTCACATATGATTTCATATTTTTCCTATAGTTAATGCTGTTAAATATATTCTTGTTTGTGCGGTATGGGTATGGTTGTTTGTTTCATGGTTCTGGGTGCGAGCGCGTATGCTCGGGCGCTCTTTGCCCAGCAGAAGCGCGAGCCGGGCCCCAGGTTCTGAAACAATATAACCATACCCATATCAAAGCTAACGGAATCTACAGAATATCAGTAGGATACCCGGTATGCAAAAGCTCATGTGCGCGTTCGCCGCCCGGAGCTCCAACGTATTCATCATATATCATTTTAACTGACGGGTTCTCATGCGAGAAGCGCAGGTTAGCCACCTTATCACGACCATAGAGCACGTCCGCGCGGACCGCGGCGCATTCTTGCCCGTCCCATATGGGTTGGCCGCCGCCTCCCGCGCATCCACCGGGACACGCCATTATCTCAACGAAATCGTATGAGACCTCTCCGGCCCTTATCGCCTCTATAAGACGTCGCGTGTTCCCAAGGCCGCTTGCCACCGCCACTTTAAGCGTGATGTCGGCTATATCGAACGTAGCCTCTTTCCAACCTGCCTGTCCGCGTACGTCCAAAAACGCGTCAGCGCCTGGATTCTTGCCAGTCACAAGGAAATACGCACTGCGCAGTGCCGCTTCCATGACACCACCCGTAGCACCGAATATCACACCTGCGCCCGTCGCGACGCCCAAAGGCGCGTCAAAGTCCTCAGCGTCAAGAGCGGCGACGTCTATATTGTCAGCGCGTATCAAACGGTCTATCTCCCGCGTGGTCAGCACCATGTCAACGTCTTTGGCGTCAGACGCGTTTATATATGGCAAGTCGCATTCGCTTTTCTTTGAAAGGCACGGCATAACTGACACGCTGAATATATCAGCGGGATCCTTGCCAAGTTTCTCTGCCCAGTATGTCTTAGCGACGGCGCCGAACATCTGTTGCGGGCTTTTGGCGCTTGAAAGTTGCGGCACCATATCAGGGTACTGCGTCTTTATGAAGCGTATCCATCCCGGACAGCACGAAGTGAACATCGGAAACGTATACTTGTCAGGGTCTTTGGCACGCGCACCAAGACGCTCTACGAGCTCGCTCCCCTCCTCCATTATCGTCAAGTCGGCCGAGAAGTCCGTGTCGAACACATAGTCCACGCCAAGCTTTCGTAGCGCCGCCACAAGGCGACCAACACTAGCTTGCTCGCGTGCTAGCCCAAGATGCTCGCCCCACGCCGCGCGGACCGCAGGGGCTATCTGTACCATGACCGTCTTGTTCTTATCCGCAAGCGCCCGCGCCATACGCCACGTATCATCGCGTTCATGTAGCGCGCCAACAGGGCAGTGAGTAACGCATTGCCCGCAAAGCGAGCATGCGGCGGCGTCTATCTTAAGGCCATCGGACACCCCTATGGTCGTATGCCCGCCACTACCTTTTACGTCCCATATGTCAAGCGACTGCACTTTATGGCATATCTGTACGCAGCGCATGCATTTTATACACTTGGAGCCGTCGCGTTGCAGGTAATAGTCACGTGGCCACGGTTCGTTTGGAATGTCGCGCGGGTATGTCTCGTTAACTATGCCAAGGTCGTTGGCCAAAGATTGCAGCGCGCAGTTGCCGCTACGCACGCATGAGGCACAACGTGCGTCGTGTTCTGACAATATAAGCTCTACATTGGCCTTGCGCGCGCTACGCACGACGGGCGAGTTCGTATGTATGACCATCCCGTTCGCAAGCACGTTGTTGCACGCGGCAATGAATTTTGGATAACCTTCCACCTCTACCACACACGCACGGCAGGCACCTATCTCGTTTATGTCCTTTAAATAGCAAAGCGTGAATATATTGATACCGGCTTGCCTGGCCGCGTCTAATATGGTCGTACCGGCCTCGCACTTCACCGCAACGCCGTCTATGGTAGCTTCTATCATTTCCGTAGCCGTTTCCTTCTTTACGTCTCCTACCATGAGGCCTCACGACCTTCCCTGAACGCGCCGAACCCAAAATGATCGCAGCGCAGGCAGCGCGACGCCTCGGCCGTGGCCTCAGTCGCGTTGAGCGGACATTCCACCTCGTCATAGTCATGCGCGCGCACGCCACTTGGACGTTCGGGCATGTTAGCGCGCCCGCTTGCAAGTATCGTGCCAAGCCGCGCGTCAGGTATGTCAACGTCAACGCTTATCTCATGGTTATATCCAAGGTATTCGTCTATGTTGGCCGCAGCCACTTTGCCGGCGGCTATGGCCCGTATGGCCGTAGCGGGCCCCGTCGCCGCGTCACCTCCGGCGAACACGCCGCGAAGCCCGCCAACGTCGCCAAAGTGAGTTGTGCTTCCGCATGTGAAACGGCCGCGTTTGTCGGTAAGGTTATGTTCTTCAAACTCGCCTGAGTCAACCTGTTGTCCAACTGCCACTAACACACGCGTGGCCTCCAACATGTATTCCGCCTCGCCGTTATCCACCGGGCTGGGACGGCCGCGCTGTACCAGGCCGGCCATCTGTGGCTTTACCCAAAGGCCTGCCGCGTGGCCGTTACCGTCCACTTCTACGCGCACGGGCTTTGCGAGCTCCAATAACTCCACGCCCTCTTCCACGGCGGACCCTATCTCTGCGTCTTGCGCCGTCATGTCGGCCCTGCGGCGTCTGTAAGCCATCGTGACCTTGTTAGCGCCAGAGCGCAGGGCCGTTCGGGCGACGTCTACGGCGACGTTTCCGCCACCTACAACCACTACGTCCTCGCCGGTGAAGTCAAGCTTGTCCGGGCCGCCATATACGCCCAACATCTCAACAGCTGACATCACGCCTTTGGCGTCTTCGCCGTCTATGCCAAGCGCGCCGGCGTTCTGGCAACCTATAGCTAGCAAGGTAGCGTCATAGTCTTCTATCATGCTAGTAAAACCGTCGCGCGTGGGGTTATCGTTAAGCCTCACGGTAACGCCGTTCGCCAGTATGGCGTTTATCTCTGTGTCTAGGATCTCGCGGGGAAGCCTGTACGCCGGTATGCCGTATCGCAACATACCGCCAAGTTCATCGTGTGCCTCATACAACGTAACGCTATGTCCCATTAACGAAAGGTAGTACGCGGCGGAAAGCCCGCATGGACCGCCTCCCACTATACATACGCTCTTACCGGTCGCGTCCGCTGGTTTGGGAGGCAAGACGTCGCCAGCGTGCTCTGCCGCGAAGCGTTTTATGCCACGTATGTTTATCGCGTCGTCTATGTCGCGCCGTCTGCAATGTTCTTCACATGGATGCTCGCATATATAACCGCAAACCGCCACCAGTGGATTGTCCTTGCGTATAAGGCGCACCGCGTCAGCGTACCTGCCATCGCGGACAAGCGCAAGGTATCCGGGCACGTCCACGTGCGCCGGACAGTCATGCACGCATGGTACCGGTGCGGCGAAGCTGCCGGTGCACCTGCCTTGCAGATGCGCTTCCATATCGTCTTTGAAAGCCGAGAGGCACATCAAAACGGCATTGGCCGCTTCGAACCCTATAGCGCAGTCCGCGCTTTGG
>JAISJA010000062.1 GCA_031261765.1 Coriobacteriales bacterium
CACTGCCGAAAGCGCCTTGTATCACAACGCGTATACGTCTGCGTCCTCCTGGCCAAGCACGCTCGCGTGGTACGCATAGGCCGCCAGTCCGCGACAACCAAGCAGCACGAGCGTGCGCAGCGACTTGTCGTCCGCGTTGTCACTTCTCCACAAAGTGTTAACGTCATACGCAGCGCAGTCGCACGTGGCGGCCTCGGGGCACAGCTCGCGCGTCGCGTCTTTCACGGCGGCCGTCTGCGCCTTAATGGACGCTTCGTCAAAGTTAACGTTGGTAAGCGTGGCGAACATACCCTCCAGCATCATACGGTTCACGTTAGCGCTTGGTGTAAGCGACTTAACGCTAACTACCTTTCCAAGTGTGATAAGCGCGCTCGTAAGCTCGTCTTGCGCCGCCGCTACCTCGCTGGTCTTACCGCATACGCCGGCGTTTCCGGTGCAGCATGCTCCACCCGCGGTTTGCTCGCATTGATAACAGAACATATTCATGTCATTACCTGCCTTCCTGGAATTCCTGGGCCTCACAGGTTCCCTAGGTTTCCTGAGTTTCCTAAGCTTCTTAAGTACCCGTTCGTTAAGCCATGTAATCGGCTCGTTGAAATAATGATACCCGGGAAGGCGTACAATAAATGTTGTAATTACAACAAATGCTGGAAATAAATCTTAAGAAAAGGATTTCATGGATAACATCGCGGATAAAATCATGGACATGACCACGGGCAGCATCATGGGTACGAATCAATATACCGGCGCACATGCCGTAGATAAGCGAAAGCCGTCCGACAGCGGCAAAAGCGGATTTGGACTTAACGAAGCGGTCTTGTCATGCCCGTTGTTCAACGGCATAGACGCCGCCGACGCCGACGCGATGTTGAGCTGCCTCTCGGCGCGGCGTAAGTCCTACAAGCGTGGCGAGTTCGTCTTCTTGGCGGGTGGGCCGGCGCGGTACGCGGGCGTGTTGCTGTCAGGTGAGCTACATGTGATACAAGAGGATTACTGGGGTTCGCGCAGCATAATAACCGACGTCGTGCCTGGTGACTTGTTTGGCGAGGCGTTCGCCGGCGCAGGTTTGCAGACGTTGCCGGTCAGCGTGATAGCCGTACAGGACAGTGACGTCTTGTTTATCGACTTTGAACGCATAACGAAAACGTGCTCGTCTATGTGTGGGTTCCATTCCAGGCTCATAGACAATCTTATGGAGATACTCTCGCGCAAGAACGTCGCCCTCACGCGCAAGATAGAGCACATGTCCAAGCGCACCACGCGCGAGAAAGTCCTAAGCTACCTTAGCGGCATAGCTATGCAAGAGCACAGCGCAAACGTTGAGATACCGTTTAACCGCCAGGAGCTCGCGGACTACCTTGGCGTTGACCGCAGCGCGCTTTCCGGCGAGCTTTCACGCATGCAGAAAAGAGGGCTTATACGCTATAAGCGCAACCGTTTTACACTCATGCCGCACAGGCGATAAGCGATAGAATTTATAAAAGCCGGGCGTTAGTTGCACTGTGCCTGTGCAGATAATATCGGATACGGCAACGGCAAAGTTGCCAGTGGAGGTTTTCGTGGAATCATTAAAACGTTTTTGTGTGGGCCATCCCATCATAGTGGCCATCGTTACGTTTATTGTGGGCTATGCGGTCCTGCAGCTCATAGGCATGTTCATAACCGGATGGCCATATTTCTCAAGCCAGGCATTGGTACGCATAATAATGTTCGCGCTCATGGTGCTTTTGGGCGCGTTGGTGGCCGGCCCAAAGATATTCGCGCCACGCAAGCGCATGATAGGCTATACGTTCAGAAAATGCTGGTGGATTATCGCGCTAGCCGCCATACCGTCCGTACTTACACTATTATTGTCAGCTATCGTAGAGAAAGGCGTCGTACCTGACTGGTTTGCGCGTGTAGTAGGCGCTTTGGTATTATGCCTTTTCATTGGCCTGTTCGAGGAATCAATGTTCAGGGGAGTCATATTCAACGCGCTCTTGTCGCGCATGGGAGGCACACGGCGTGGCATCGTATGGGCGGCTATAATAACGTCGGTTGTATTCGGGTTTGCCCATATTATGGTTTCCGTGCTGAGCGGCCAGGTAAACGATATTTCTACCGCCGTACAAGCCATAGGTAAGACCATAAGCACGGCGATGTTCGCGTTTTTGTTATCGGCAGTTTATCTTAAGACGCGCAACATATTAGGAGTCGCACTTATCCATGGGATAAACGACTTCCTGTCGACTGTGACCACGGCGCTCTTTACTTCCGGTGCAGTGAGCACTAACTATGTACACGCTAACGGGCCTTTATCAGGGCTACCCGGCGTTATATTCTTCGTTGTATATATTGCTTTATCCATACCGTTCCTTGTGGTGGGGTGGCACGTCATACGCGGTATAAAGACGCCGCAAACAGGGTTCTTTGGCAATCCTGACTGGGCAAGCACTGCATCTGAATCCTTACCAAACGGCGGTAAGGCCGTGGCAGGCAGGTAGGTCTTGGCGATAAAAGACGCAGATAAGAGCGCGCGTTTGGTCGCGGGCTTGTCCGTATATGATGCTAGCATACTAGCAGTCGTGGGCCCCACCGGGTCAGGGAAGTCGGACTTTGCGGACGCATTGGCGGCTAGCATTGGCGGCGAGGTCGTTAGCGCTGACTCCATGCAAGTATACCGCGGCATGGACATAGGCACTGCCAAGGTACCGCCCAAGGCGCGCAGCGTGCCGTACCATTGCATAGACCTGGTTGACCCCAATGAGACGTTCACGGCGGCGCTATACCAGCGCGCCGCGCGCGCGGCCATAGAAGATATATTGTCGCGTGGCAAGGTGCCCGTAGTGTGCGGCGGCACGGGCCTTTACATACGCGCGGCGCTTGACGACTTCAAGTTGGACGAAGGCAGGGGCGACGGCAGCGGTGGCGCCGATGGCGCTGGCGGCGTCAAAGGCGATAGCGGCAGCCCAGGCGGCCTTGAAGATGACGGCGGCAAAAACATTACGGAAAGCGACTGCAAGCGCGATAAGCTACGCGAAGACCTTAAGCAGCAGGCTGAAGACATGGGCGCCGAGCGCTTCCACGCTATGCTTGCCGAGCGCGACCCCAAAAGCGCCGCTTTAATACATCCCAACAACGTGCGACGCGTCATACGGGCGTTCGAGCTTTTAGAGCAGGGGAGCAGCTATGCGAAACAGCACGAGGGCTTCAGCGCGTTTAAACCCTATTATGATGGCGTGCTGTACGTTGGCCTTGGCATGCCACGCGAGGAACTTTACAGGCGTGTTAACGCGCGCGTAGACAACATGGTGGCACGTGGGCTTTTAGATGAGGTGAAATCGCTTGCGGACGCCGGTTTCGCGGACGCGCTAACGGCAAAGCAGGCCATAGGCTATAAAGAACTGTTGCCGGTGCTTCGCGGCAGCGCACAACTTGACGACGCCGTACGGCAGATAAAACAGTCGACGCGGCGTTACGCGAAGCGCCAGCTAACGTGGTTCAGGCGCGACAAACGCATAATTTGGATAAACGCCAGCGAACGATAGCGACCATCGCGTCATCCCGCGAATTCGTGTAACGAATTGCGCAGGATCCCACCCACCCCATAGTGCAAAGCAATCCCTTTAAACGGTTTTCGTATACGTTCGCGGGGCGCTTCAATATATATTAGTTCTGCCGTAGTCCTTTTTAAACGTTATTCGTATACGCCAATCGAGCGCTTCGTGAACAGCAATATACTGGGTGTGTAGCGTAAGAGCGCAATGTCTGAGCGAAGCGAGTTTTTGCGCTCTGCTACACACCCAGTATATTGCGCGTGTGAACGGTAAGCTCGATTGGTGTATACGAATAACCACCGTTCGCCGTTCACGGAAGGAACACACTCTAATATATAGTGGTGTGGGCCTGCGTATGGTACGATAAAATTTCCCAATACGAGAAGGGAGAACCCATGCAGGACATGACAGAGATCCGCTGGCATGCGCGGGCAGGACAGGGAGCTGTTACCGCATCTAAGCTGCTGGCAGAGACTGCACTTATGAAAGGGCGTTACATACAGGCAATGCCCGAGTACGGCCCGGAACGTACGGGCGCGCCTTTGCGCGCGTTCACGCGTATATCAAACGAACCTATTGAGGTGCACAACAATATCACGAATCCGGACGTTGTAGTGGTGCTAGACGAGACGCTGCTTGCAATCGTAGACGTGCTTGAGGGCATAAAGCCTAACGGCACGCTTATCATAAACTCCACTAAGAGCCCCGAAGACGTGCGTAAAGAGGTAAAAGCCCCCGATACGCTTAAGATAGCCGTTGTGGACGCAAGCGGAATAGCCATAGACACCATAAAGCGCGACATACCAAACACGCCTATCGTGGGCGCGCTTGCACAGGTAACCGGTGGTGTTACGGTAGACGCGCTTAAAGAGAACCTGGTCAAGACGTTCGGTAAGAAGTTCGCGAAAGAGATGGTAGACGCGAACCTTGCCTCGGTTGACCGTGCTGTTAAGGAGGTGCAGGTAGGATGAGCGTTTTTAAAGATGTAAGCGATTTTGACGACTGGTCATACGATAAGATGCCGCTTGGCGCCGTCGCTTTAGAGGAAGGCAACTCGGTTGACTACCTTACAGGTGGCTGGCGCTCTGACAGGCCGGTGTGGGACAAGGACAATTGCCGTGACTGCATGCTTTGTTGGGTATGCTGCCCGGACTCGTCCATACTTGTCGCTGACGGCAAGATGACCGGTATAGATTACGACCATTGCAAGGGATGCGGCATATGCGCCGGCGAATGCAAGTTCGAGGCCCTTCATATGGTGCCAGAGCATGAAAGCGAGGTGGCATAACATGGCAGAGACAACCACACTTGCCGCTACGGGCAACCTCATGGTCGCAGAGGCGATGCGCCAGGCAGATCCTGACGTAGTGTCCGCGTACCCGATAACCCCACAAACCACGATAGTGGAGGCATACGCCAAATACGTTGCCGACGGACGTGTCCATACAGAGTTCGTACCGGTTGAAAGCGAGCATTCGGCAATGAGCTCTTGCATAGGCGCTAGCGCCGCCGGAGCGCGCGTCGCCACGGCCACCGCGTCGCAGGGCTTAACGCTAATGTACGAGGAACTGCACATAGCGGCCGGTATGCGCCTGCCTATAGTCATGGCCAACGCCAACCGCGCCATATCAGCCCCCATAAACATACACGGCGACCATTCAGACGTCATGGGCGCGCGTGACACCGGTTGGATCATATTCTTCGCGGAGACCGCGCAGGAGGCATATGACAACACGCTTATCGCGTTTCGCGTGGCAGAAGACGAGCACGTGCAACTGCCCGTCATGACCACGTTGGACGGTTTCATAACCACGCACGCTATGGACCGCGCAGAGCTTCTAGATGATGAGACCGTTAAGGCCTTCGTAGGCGAACGTACGCCAGGTTACGCGCTTATCAACGCCGATAAACCCGTGGGCGCCGGCATGTTCGCTTCTATTGGCGATACGTATATGAAGATGCAGCGTAACAAGCGCTTAGCCATAGACGGCTCATATGAGCATATACAGCGCATAGGCGACGAGTGGGCGAAGGTATGTGGACGCGAGTTCAGCTTCACCGACGAGTTCATGTGCGATGACGCCGACTACATAATAGTCATATTGGGGTCGTCCGCCGGTAACGCGCGCGCCGTGGCGCGTGAGTTCCGCGACAAGGGCGTGAAGGTAGGCGTGCTACGCATTCGCGTGTTGCGCCCGTTCCCAGCGCGTAAGATACGCGAGACGCTTAAGAACGCAAAGGCAATAGCCGTGCTTGACCGCTCGGACAGCTTCGGCGCGCAGTATGCGCCGCTTGGGTTAGACGTACGTTGCGCGCTTTACGACCTGCCCAAGCGTATTCCAACGCATGACTATATATATGGTCTTGGTGGAGCCGACGTGACGCTTGACATGATGCGTCGCGTCTACGACGACCTGCAGAAGCTCGCGAATGATGAACTAGATGAGGGACTCACTTATTTGGGAGTTGATGAATAATGGCTAACATAAAGGAATTGTCCAAGACCCCTGAGCGCCTCTGCAGCGGGCACCGTCTTTGCGCCGGCTGCGGCGCGTCGGTGGCGGTGCGCCAGGTGCTGCTTGGCGCTGGCCCCGACACAGAGGTAGTGGTAGGCGCGGCAACGGGATGCCTTGAGGTGTCCACGACGGCGCTTCCGTATTCGTCATGGAATTGCTCTTTCATACATAACGCGTTCGAGAACGTCGCGGCGTCCATAAGCGGTGTGGAGTCAGCGTACAAGGCCATGCAGAAATCTGGCAAGATACCAGCAGACAAGAAGATAAAGTTCGTGGCGTTTGGCGGCGACGGTGGAACGTACGACATAGGTTTCCAGTCACTTTCAGGCGCGCTGGAGCGCGGCCATGACTTCGTTTACGTGTGCTACGACAACGGCGCGTACATGAACACTGGCATCCAACGTTCAAGCGCTACGCCACGCTATGCGTGGGCCACCACAAGCGAGGTCGGCAGCGAGCTTATGGGTAAGCAACAGAAGCGCAAGGACCTGACCTCCATAGTCGCGGCGCATCATATACCGTATGCCGCGCAGGCGTCCATTGGTAATTGGCAGGACCTCGTGAAGAAATCCGAGAAAGCGTTCGCGGTCGAGGGCCCGGCGTTCATAAACGTACTTGCGCCTTGCCCACGTGGATGGCGCACGGCG